>JAJRWW010000673.1 GCA_024276595.1 Myxococcota bacterium | reverse complement strand
GACTACGACCTGTGGCTCCACCTCATGCAGCGCGGGGTTCGGTTCGCCAAGGTGCCCGAGGTGCTCCTGGCGGTGCGAGACGAGCCCGGCCGCATCAGCCGCAACGACAGCCGCTACTCCCAGAAAATGCTGCGGCGCTGCAAGCTCGTGCACCTGCTGGATCCCCAGGGCCCCCTGGCCCACCGCCGGAGGGTTCTTTTTGGGGAGCTGGCCGCGTGGGCAAGCGCTGGCTCCGAGACCTCCCCGACCTTGGTGTGACCGTGGATGCGGTGGTCGATCTGCACCCCCGAAAGCTGGGCCTCCGCATCCATGGTGCGCTGGTGATCCCCCCCGAAGCCCTTGCCCAACATTGGGCGAGGCTCTCCTCCCCTTTCCTCCTGGTCGCCGTGGGGGCCCGCGGGGCCCGTGGCGAGATCCGCTCGCACCTGGAGGAGCAGGGGCTACGAGAGCTCGACGACTTCCTCTTCGTGGCGTGAGCCAGGGGCTCGATCGCTGGGCCTAGGCTCCGTCCGAGATGGCCATGATGCCCCCAAAGCAGCCAACGTAGGCGGTGCCGCTGGGGCCGATGGTCACAGGGGCGTAGTTGTTGTTCCACTGGTAGCCCGTGCCGGTCAAGACCTTGAAGACCGTCTCGCCCGTCTCGAAGTCGAGGGCCATGAGGTACCAGGCCTCCCAGGAGGAGTGCTCTTGCGGGATCTCGAAGGTGTAGAAGTAGATGAGCCCGTTGCCGAGCGAGAGCTTGGGCACCGTGGTGGGTGAGCGCTCATCGCTCTGCCACACCACCTCACAGCCGGACCGGTCCGGGGCCACGTCGATCCTCAGGATCCCAGGCTGACTCAAGGTGCGATCTCCGAAGGGGCCATCGTAGCCGAAGTTGTTCTCCACGATGATGCTGTCGCCGTAGCCCACGAAGGAGTTGTCGGTGACGCTCAGCTCTGGCTCGAACACCGGCACCTGGCAGACCAGCCGATCTCCCACGTGGCCGTCCAGGCGATGGTACACGAGCACGTTCACCCGAGAGTCGGCGTTGTCGCTGATGGCCACGAGGTCGTCTCCCAGGAGGGTGGGAGTGGTCCCCGAGCCCTGGTTGATGGCGCCAGGCTTGGGCGCTGAGCCCCGGTCGTAGACCTCCCTCCACGTGTGCTCCGGGGCGCCGGACTCGTCCGCCTGGAAGCGATACATGGCGTGGTCGGAGACGATGTAGACTCCATCGGAGGCCACCGCGAAGGCGTTCTGGATCTCCTCTCCGTCAAGCTGCATGGTCTGCACGTCCCCGGACACGGGATCCACGACCCCCACCACACCGAGACGGGTCACGAACCAAAGCCGCCCCTCCCAGTCCGGAATGGCGGTGGTGACCCGGGCGCCCTCGGGCAGGAAAGGGTTCAGATCCCACTCTGCCTCCACGCGCCACCTCAGCCGTGTCCCCTCCGGCTCCAGCACGAAGCGCTGGATGACACGCTTCGCGTTCGCAACGATCGGCCGGTCCAGGTTGTCGAGGTGGAAGTAGGCGCCGCCCGAGGTGTCGTCCATGATCTCCTGGATGTTCCCCCCGGAGTTGGACTCCCGCAGAGGCAGCACATGCTTTGCGAAGACTCCCAGGTCATCCGGGTCCATGGCGTAGAGAGCCATCTCGAAGAAGTCGGAGCAGACCGTGATCATCCGCCCTGCGGAGTCGAAGGTCACCGCTGCGCACTCTCCGGCGATCTCGCCCATCTTGGCGCTGCGCACCACAGGGGCCCGGCCCAGGGGCCCCGCCGCCGGGTGGGTGCCGCTGCCGTAGGCGTCACCGTGCATGCCCGCTCTCCCGGTGGGAGCCAGGAAGGGGTGCTGGGGCAGCTCCAGGAGCGGCAGCGGCCTGGCCTGGCCGGGCGCCCCCATCATCTCCTGCACCTGATCCTGGTAGCTTTCCACGGGCACCTCTGGCATGGGCTCCCGCTCGTACTCGACCTGGTCCCCCTGCCCGGAGCAGCCCGGGCTCGCCAGCACGAGGGCCCATCCGTAGCCCAGCAACATCCAAAAAGCCGTGCGCAACATGGCCATTCATCTCCTTCAAGACCTTGCCGGCTGACCAGCGACGGGAAGCGGGCTACTTGAACTTCTTGATGTTCACCGCTGGCAGGAGGGTGATCTCGATGCGCCGGTTCAGGGCGCGGCCCGCGGCGGTGCGGTTGTTAGCCACCGGGTCGAAGGAGCCGAAGCCAGCCCCGCTCAGGCGGTGACCGGGCACGCCGTACTTCTGAAGCAGCCGCACCACCACCGTGGCCCTGTGCCCGGAGAGAGCCCAGTTGTCCTTGTACTTGCGCCTGCTGGTGGGGATGTTGTCGGTGTGCCCTGCCACCTGGAAATGCCGGTTGATCCCCTTGAGCACCCCGGCGAGATCCTTCAGTGCGTCCTTCCCCTCTGGGGTGAGACGGGCCTTGCCCGACTTGAACAGGACCTTCGAGGCCATCTGGATGACCAGCTTCCCTCGGCGGTTGATCAGCTTCAAGCGCCCGGCAGAGATCATGGCCGAGAAGGATTGCCGGAGCTTGTCGTTCAGCTCCTTTTGTCGCTTCATCTCTGCCTTGATCTTGGCCAGCTCACGGAGGGCCCAGCGGCTCTTGGAGAGCTCGCGCATCTTGGCCTCCAGCTCCTCGGCCTGGCGCCTGAGCTCCCGCTGCTTCTTCTTGAGCTTCTCGCTCATGTTTTCCCGGGTAGAGGCCAGCTCCTTCTTGACCGCGGCCAGGGCCTTCTTCACCCGGGCGATCTCTGCGTCCAGCGCCCGAATCCGACGCTCCCGTCGAGCTGCCAGGCTCTCGGTGGCCTTGAGCTTCCCACCCAGCTTCTGGTGCCGGGCCATGAGCTCGTCGTACTTGGACTGGGTCACGCACCCAGCCCCTCCCAGCCCACCCAGGGTCGCCACAGACAGCAGCATGGACAGTCCACCGATCTCTGCCAACTTCATCGTTCTCATCTGTTGCTCCCGCTTCGGTATTGCACTCCATCGAGCCAAGCTGTCACCAGGCTGTGGGATCCCCTCTCGGCTGTCAAGACACCTCTTCCTCCGCTGGCTTCGATCCATGGCGATGCCGCCCGGGAGCTCTCGGCGCCCCCTGGGCGCCGTATCGTGTTCGATATGGTTG
>JAJRWW010000067.1 GCA_024276595.1 Myxococcota bacterium | reverse complement strand
GGAAAGAGCACGGTCTCGGTGAGCACTCCCATCGGAGAGCGAGGTGGCCAGGATACCACAACCGGAGATGCAGCAGCTTTTCGCTTGCAACCTTCCCCGGGCTAAACAATCATGACCCGGCGTCAGGGGGCGTACCTGCCCCCCCTTGGCGCTCGAGCCATGAGAAGCAGACGTCACGCCCAAGCCCTTGTTCCCACTGCCCTCGCGTGCGCCCTCCTCTGGGCAGGATGCGTGGAGCACAGGCACTACCCAACCTCGACCGTGAGCTTCGATGTCACCTTTGTAGCCGACAGCGGCTGTGGCATGGAGCCGGCGGACCTTTGCGACCACACCGCCAACCCCATGGCCTTCACCGCGACCATACGCGCCCTGGACGCCGAGGGCTCCCTGGACTCGTCCTTCGATGGCACCGTCGCCCTCTCCCTGGTGCCCTCCGGCCTCTTCCCGGACGACAGCCCGGTGTTGACCAACGGGCGCAGGGTCGTGATGGTAAAGGTCACCGCGGGCGAGGCCCTCGATGTCCACCTGGAGATCTCTCGAGCCTTCGGGGACGTCAGGCTCCTGGTCGAGGACTACGGCTACACCAAGGCGGAGAACGTCCTGGAAGCCGCCTGCCTGGACATCTACCCCGCCCCGGGCTGCTTCGCCGTGGACGACGACGATCCCGACTTCGGCACCGGCGCAGCCGGTGTGAGCGAGCCCATCCACTTCGCCAACCCCACCATCCACGACATCCAGGCCACTGACGTGGAGAACGTGCTGGAGCTGGGTGGGTTCCCCTCGCCCCTGTTCGGCTTCCGGGTGACCATCGACGCGAGCAGTCGCGACGAGGTGCCCACCCTGGCCGACTGCACGGACGGCCAGGGGAACCAGCGGGAGCTGATGGTGGTGACCGGGCTCACGGTGGACGGCTTCTACGTCACGGACGTGTGCAACGCCGACTCCACCGCCTTCGCCAGCGTTTACATGTACAACTTCCACTCGCCAGAGGACCTGGTGCGTGGTGACTGCCTGCTGGAGCTGGTGGGCACCGTGGAGGAGTTCCAGGGGTTCACCGAGATGAAGAACCCCGCGTGGGTGGTGGACGTGGATCCAGAGGATCCCGAGGCCCCCCGCTGCGCGGACCTGCTCCCCGCCCCCACGGAGCTCACCGCCGCCATGCTGGCAGACAGCCTCACCATGGAGGGGCTGGAGTCCAGCCTCGTGAGCATCACCGGGGCCACCCTCGCCAGCGAGTTCCGAAGCTGCGATCTCAACGGCAACGGCGCCATAGGTGGCTCCGATGAGTGGGACTGCAGCGGGGAGTGCGGCGACGACCTGGACTGCGTCGTCCTCGAAGGCTACCAGACCTACTTCCAGTGGTCGGTCCACAAGGACGGCCAGGAGCTGAACGTGGTCACCAGGGGCGTGATCGACTTCGATCCAGAGCAGCACCTGGGCGAGCAGATTACGCGCCTGGTGGGCACCCTGCGCCACCTGGACTTTGGCCGTCCACAGTGGACCCTCCAGCCTCGGGACGAGGACGACTTCGACCTGTGACCTCGAAGGCCTCCAGGGCGAGCGCCACGCGGACCAAGAGCCAGCCAGACACGAAACAGACACCGCTCGAACACGACATGCCAGGAGAAGACCGTTGAACCCACACCGCCTGACCATACCGCTTTTCGCGCTGACGCTTCTGGCCAACGCCCCCGCCGCCAGGGCGGGGGACTTCGTGGACACCCGGGTCACCTTCACCCTGGGTGACGACAACTTCTTCGCCGACGCCGGCCAGACCATGGTCGACAGCCCGATCTTCGGCTTTGGCAACCGGCCCGGGTACGAGCTGTTTTACGACAACCTGGACACCCAGTACTCCGGCAGGGAGAACCTGCTTCACCTCGTGCTTTACAAAAAGCTCCCCGGCTTCATCTACGGCCTCACCACCGAGGCGGCCATCGTGCTCAAGTACAACTTCTCCGACAGCCGCGACGGAGCCCTGCAAGACGACGGCACCTACCTGCGCATCGTGTACGCCATCAACAAGGCCAACCCCAAGAGGGGCTCCTTCGAGGTGGTCCTCTTTCCCGCCTCCACGGATCGTTTCAGGGTCGGCTACCTGTACGACTTGACCTGGGGCGGCGCCAAGATCTTTCCAGGCGCCTACCGGAACATGACCCCCGGGCTGAAGGCCACGTTGAAGCTGGGCTCCATGTACGCCTTTGTGGGTGGAAAGACCGCCCGCATCCTCACCAACCCTCCCGAGGGGGGTGGAGACGAGGCCGAGGGGCGGGAGAACGAGACCTTTGGCGGGGTCCTGGGCGGCTTTGGCATGGACTTCCGCAAGCGCTTTCGTTTCGACCTGTCCGGCGGGATGTTCTGGATGGGCGAGAACCCGCGGTCGGGCGTGCGGGGCGAGCCAGTTCAGGTCTTTGGCGGATCCGCCCGGGTGGCGGTGTACAAGGGGCTCCCCATCGGCATCAGCTCCGACCTTCGGCTCTACCGCAACGACGCGGACTTCCTCGCGTCCCTGGGCCACAAGGAGAAGTACGGCCCGGGCTTCCACTGGCGCATCTCCCTGGAGGGGAACCTCATCGCCCAGACCCTGGAGGACCCGGATCACTACGCCACGACCATGTACCAGCTCGCCTACGCTGGCGCCCTCTCGGCCAAGATCAAGTGGCGTCGTCTGCGGGCACACCTCACGGGCTTCGTGCGCTCGGTCTCCTTCATCTTGCTGAACGTGCCCAGCTTCGTGCCCTACCAGGCCATCTCGGGCGACGTGGAGACCAGGCCCGAGCTCTTCTTCGCAGCCGGGGTGGACTGGAGCTTCAAGGGCCCTCACCTCACCCTGGGCCTCAGCGTCGGCCTGCAGATCCCTGCGCGCGTGGAGACTCAGCTCACTGTTGAGTCGGGCGTCTCACAGATCAACCTGGGCCAGCGGACGCTGGTGATCCGCAACGAGGGGGACTTCTCGATCATGCCCGAGGGCGAAAGCCCGGTTCCCATCCTGGCCACCAAGCTGAGCCTCAAGTGGGACCTCTCCACGATGATGTCCGTCATCACCATGGTGCTCTTTCAGTACGACAACAACTTCACCAACCTGATCACCGAGGCCAACGGCACCGCTCGCCTGGCCTTCGAAAAGCCCTTCAAGCTGGGCTTCATGTTGTACGTGCAGGCG
>JAJRWW010000672.1 GCA_024276595.1 Myxococcota bacterium | reverse complement strand
TGGAGCCCAGCAGCACCGCAGAGTTCGGCCGCCGCCCGCACGTCCCACTCTGAGTGGTCCGTACCTGCTGTTCGGCCTGCAGCGTGTCGGAGACCAGGTATACACCCGGCGGGAAAAACGCCACGAGTCCCGGTCCACGGCGTCGTCGATGGCCGCTTGTAGTCCGGATGTGGAGTCCAGATTGCCGGTGGGGTCAACGCCAGGGACCGTGGTGACGTCCAGGAAGCCATCTGCCTCCTGCGCCTGGGCCAGTGGGCCTGCTGCCAGGTGCACGGCGCAAAGCACTGCCACGCGTGCAGCCCAGCTCCACCCCACAGAGCGGGTTCTCAACGGCCTTGGTCTCTTGAAACACATACATTCACCTCCGGTTTGTCGAGCCGTGAGACGTTCTCGTATCAATAATCGTGCCATGCGCCCTCGCCGGGATGGCGTTTGGAGTGGATGAACGTGGGAAACCAAAGGTTCCGGCTGCCTTTCGTCCTGGAGTTTGCAGGCAGAGCTGCTCCGAAGTTGTTCTCTGGGTGGTGACAGAGCTCCCCAGACGCAAAGCTTCCGGTGCTGAGCGTGCGGGGAACGGGATCCCGAGGGAGCCCGCTCCATGGCGTGTCGGGACGAAAGAGATGGCTCCGCAGGAGACGATGGAGCTTCTGTCTCCAACCGCGCGGAAAGGTTAGGAATATCTGCCAGGGGACGAGAATGCCTCTGTCCCTGTCGGGGACGCCAGGATGCGCTGGCACCATTCCCACTGGTGCCGGGGCGAGCGGGAACAGGGTGCCCCACCCCTGGGGCGAATGTCTCCACCGAGGAAGGCGAGCGGAGAGATCCATGACCTCCTTGGAACGAGGCTCCCCGCGGTCACTCGGCCTGCCGGGCTCGCAGGCGGTGCGTACCTCGGACAGCGGAGTGTTCTGCTCTGGGCCCCTGCGCACCTGTCCATCTCCTTCGAGGCGCGGGGCTGGCATGTGGCGGTATCCATGAGGGAGAGCTGTCGACTGGCCGCAGGAGACGAGAAAGCGACCGACGGCCTCACTGCCGCCCACACGCCACGGCATCCCTATCGGATCCCGTGCTTGCGCAGCAGGGTGCGCAGGTACTTCCGGTCGAGACCAGCGCGTCGTGCTGCCTCGGATACGTTTCCATCGACCTGGGCCCAGAGATGTTCAAGGTATCGCCTTTCGAAGGCCGTCACGAGCTGCTCCTTGGCGTCTCGATAGGGAGCGTCCAGGGGAGCGTGGAGGGTTACATGGGATGGGATGGCATCGTCTGACGGATAGCCCGTGGGGTGCACGGAGGTCGGGGGCCTGGATCGGGCCGTGATTGCGGATGGTTCGCAGGAACGTGAGGGAACGGTGGCAGTGGGCATAATTGGTTGGGGAGCGGGGGGGCGCTGTGACGCCGCCGCTTGGATGGCGACCTCTGGCATGGGTGTGGCCAATGGCGCTGGGGGAGTGAGGTCGGCCGTGGGAACGGTAAGCATTCGCTGAAGAGTGTTGCGGAGCTGGCGCACGTTGCCGGGCCATTCGTGGCGAAGCAGCGACTCTTCCACTTCGGGGGAAAGGAGATCCTCGGGCGGCGATCCCCGGGTGAGCTGGCGGAGCAGGTGGCGAGCGAGCACCGGTATGTCCTCGGGGCGGTCCCGCAGGGGTGGCAGGTCTACCTGGACTACGACTAGGCGGTAGTACAGATCCTGCCTGAAGCGGCCAGAGGACACCTCTCCATCGAGCCGGCGGTTGGTGGCCGCCAAGATACGGACGTTCACGCGGCGGTGCTGTACGTCGCCGAGGCGCTTGATCTCACCCGACTCAAGCACGCGCAGTAGCTTGCTCTGCAGGGCAGGGGCGAGCTCGCCGATCTCGTCGAGGAAGACCGTGCCCCCGTGGGCGGCCTGAAAGGCGCCGGGATGATCGGCCACGGCGCCGGTGAAGGAGCCGCGCCGGTGGCCAAACAGCTCGCTGTCCGTTAGATCCCCTGGGACGTTGCTGCAGTCGATCACCACGAAGGGCCGGTCCCGGCGCGCGCTGTGCGCATGAATGGCCCGGGCCACGAGTTCCTTACCCGTGCCGGTTTCCCCTTGGACTAGGACGGGAGCGTCGCTCCCCTCCAGGGCCTCGAGCAGCGCGTACAGACGGCGCATCGGGAGGCTCCCGCCCACTAGCCCGCCGTAGCGCTCGCGCTGTGAAGCTCGGAAAGTGACGTCGTTCTCCAGCGGAAGGATATCGATGGTGCAGCCGCCCACCTGGATCCGCGCGCCCAGCGGAAGCCGGGCGCCATGGATCTGGCGGCCCAGGTAGCCGATGCCGTTTCGCGAGCCGAGATCCTGGACCTCTACACCGCCGGATACCATCGAGATCTTGACGTGGCGCCGGGACACGTTGGGATCGTGCAGACGCAGGTGGCACGCCTTGCCGCGGCCCAGGACTAGTGAATCGCCGCTGCTGCGAATCCAGCGTCCCTGGTCCTGCTTCCCCCCAGCGGTCACGTAGACAAGACAGCCCTGGGGTACCGGGGGCTCCCTGGCGAGGGAAGGAGCTTGCAAGGTCGCATCGGCCTCCGAGGAGGAGGTGAATGCGTCGTCAGGGTGGTCGTCCACGTGAGAGCCCATGCTGCCCTAGAAGCGTCCGCGCAAGGAAAGCGAGAGGCTGGTCGCCGTGGTTTGGGGAAGAAGCAGCGTGCCCGAGCTCTCCCCGTGGTGCCATCGAGTGAACAGGGCCACCAAGACGGCGGTGAGACCGCAGGCGGCGCTGACACCTATGAGCACGTTTGTGGCCAGCATGTAGGCTCGGCCCCGATCCCGGTAGGATGGCAGGGGATCCTCGGCCCAGGCGCGCTCCATTTCCTTGGCGCGCAAGCCCGTGTAGGTGAACGCCGCGGCCGTTCCCAGGGCGAGCCCGGCGCTGGCTACGAAGTAGGCCCAGTGAAGGCGAGCGCGGGCTCGTCTGCGGGGATGCCGGATCTGCCGGGTGCTGGGACGCCGGGGCACGGAGAAGGGCACTGGGGTGGGACGAATTATCAAGGTCTGGCCGCTGGCGATGGAGAACGACTCCCGGGCGAGCACTTGATTGTCCTGTCGGATCTCCACGACATGCTGGCCCGGACGGAGCACCACGGTGACGGCGTCCGAGCCCAGAAAGCGTCCATTCAGCCAGATGGAGAGGGTCTGCTGTGGAGCACGCACGGTGAGGATGCCGAAGCCGTTGAGTACGGCCCGGACCTTGGCCGGAACGCTGGCTTGGTCTGCGGCGGATGCGTGGCGCAGGTAGCGATGGAGTGCTCGGGCGGCGCGATAGCGGTCTCCCTTGGCGAGGTAGGCCACGCAAAGGTTGAACCAGAGCACGTTTCGGGGCCAGATGCGGTAGGCGGCGCGCAGGGCCTGGATGGCCGTCCGGAAACGCCGATGTCGCAGCGCGTCCCTGGCACGGGCCACCAGCGCTCGGGCGTGCGCGTGGCGCTGTGCCTTGGCCCGGGATGGCGAGCTCCGGAGCGCAGTGGGAGCCTGGGGAGGACGAATGCGCTGGGGAGACGGGGCGGTTCCGGCGCCGCGAACCCGCCTGGAGGCAGGAGCGCCGTTTCCCGGTGTCGAGGGGAGGAAGAGGCTCAAGATCAGTACTGGGAGCGCCAGAAGAACGGATCTGGGCGGACCCATTGTCCGGCTGCTACAGTGGCTTGATGAGATCGGCATAGTTGCTCTTCATCGGCCGCTTGGGGGGGGGTTCGCGGGGATGCGGGTACCTTCGCCGGGCACGTCGAAGGCGCTTTGGCTGGAAGGCCCTCAATCGTACCAGATGGCTTCCGTCTCTGCGCAGGTCAAGCTCGCCTCGGTACGAGTGGAAGCCAGGCGCTGTGACTAGAACGGGGACGGTGCCATCGCGTCTCCGAAAGGTCAAGCGAAGCAGAGGCGCCGAGTAGCGGATTCCGTCCACCCATACAGTGGGGTGACTCGTGCTTGGGAACACTGCGACATCCAGGCGGACGGATTCCCGGGTACGAGCTGGGGCGATGGAGACAGCCCTGGGACGTGTTTGCCCGCGAGTAGGTGACATCGAGGCCGCCGGCCGGGGTGTCTGCGGTGTGGCGGTACGCTTCCTAGTAGGCTTCTCGGAGGAGAATGCGTCGGAGAGGCGTTTGTTCCCCGGGGGCGACAAAACCAGCACCGTGCCGGCTGTCAGGAGCGCCAGCCCGCTGGCGATGCCCCAGCTTCTCCAGCGGGCCCAAAGGGAGCCGGTGTGATCCGCTTGCTCTCCCAGGGAGGGCGCAGTGCCCGCGGAGGACGGCAGGATGGTCGGGAAGGGGGGAGAAACATCGTACGCCTCGGGGGGCTGGTAGAGCTGGCACGCCGCATGGATCTGCTGATCCATGCGGCGTTTTTGGTCGCAAAACAGATCCCGCATGACTCGCCGGAGCGAGTCTCGGTAGGCCGGCCTCGCGAAGTCGTCGAGGACATCTCGCAGCGCCCGCTCCATCTCCGCCATGGTCTGGAATCGATTCTCCGGCCGATGTGCGAGCGCTTTCAGAATGATCCGCTCCAGGGGCAATGGGAGATCGGGGCAGAGCGAGCGGGGACGAGAGATGTCTCCATCTCGGATTCGCATGAGGGCGGCTGCTGAGCTTTTTTCCCGGAACAGCCGCTGAAGGAGCACGGCCTCCCAGAGTACGATGCCCAGGGAGAAGATATCCGACCGGTGGTCCACGGTTTCGCCCATGACCTGCTCGGGCGACATGTAACTTGCCTTCCCCTTCATCACACCGCTGGAGGTAGTGGTGAGCCGCTCTGCGGCGTAGGCGATGCCGAAGTCCACGACCTTGACGGCGCCCTCGTAGCTCACAAGGATGTTCTGCGGGGAGATGTCCCGGTGGACCACGCGGAGCGGCTTGCCCTCCAGGTCGCGCAGCTCGTGCGCGGCGTGGAGGCCTGCGGCGGCGTCGGCGACGATCTGGGCGCCGTGGTACCACTGGAAATGCCCAGGGATTCGAGTGGCTTCCCGGAGCACCGCGTTGAGACTCACGCCGTGGACGTATTCCATCGTGAAGAAGTAGGTGGAGTCCACCTGCCCCATATCGAAGACCGTGGCCACGTTGCCGTGTTGGATCTGGGCGGCCAGGCGTGCCTCGTCCAGGAACATCCGGACAAAGGACGCTTTCCCGCAGTGCTCGTCGTGGACCCGCTTAAGCGCAAGGAGCTTTTGAAAGCCCTGCGGTCCCTGAATTCGGGCGAGGTACAGCGTGGCCATACCCCCCTTGGCTAGCTCCAGCAACAGCTCGAACCGCCCGAGTCTCCCCATGCCCCTGTTGGACGGCGCTGGCGTTCTCGTGCCATGGCTTGCCGGTTGGCTGCCGGAGGGGCCGGGCGTGCCCGGAGACGCGCTCCGTGGCGATGTGGGTTGGGGCCGTGCGGGAGACTGTGGAATCTCGTTCATCGGACAGGTTTTCTATCCCGGTGTGAAGCAGGCGTCGGCAGTGGGGGTTGTGAGGGGCCTCGCTGCATCGGCAGGGCAGGAATAAGAACTTCATGTAGACTTTTCGACATTTTGCTTGAGTATGAGGGGGTTGGAGTTGGGGGTCAAGTGGTGAGGAAGGTCGAGTCTCAGCGCAGGCATTATCTCCCGGGAGCTGTCAAGCTCTGGCAAGCTCTTTGCCATGGTGAGCACCGGGCCTTCTTTCGACTCCCTGCGGGCCAGCTTGCTGGCGGGCGCCGTGTGCATCTGCTTTGGGGCCTGTCCTGCCCATGCCAGCCCTGTAGCCTCTTTCGTGCGGCGTCTTGGCGCTGTCACCTAGCGGGCTCCCGCCTCCCTCAAGGAGACCATGGCGGCCGAAGCTCGCGGGGACCTCCCCACGGCCCTTGCCGGCTATCACAGCCTGATGGTCCGGCCCCAGGCCAGGCACGTGCGCGTCTACCTCCACGGACGGGTGGAGGCGCTGGTGGCCAGGATCCCCCCGTCCCAGCTCCCCGGGCTCCTGAGGGGGCTGCCAGGCGGCTCACCCGTGCGCTCCTGGCTGCTGTT
>JAJRWW010000671.1 GCA_024276595.1 Myxococcota bacterium | reverse complement strand
GCCAATGATGGCGACGAGCAAAAGCAGGATGGTGGTGCGAAGGGTGAAGTGCCAGGTGGGCCTGGAATCCACAGCCTCTCCACCTGGAGCCAGGCCCGCTGGTCCTCGCTTGTCAGTGCTCGACTCGACCCCAGCACCTGCCTCGCCGGCCGCCATGGGGCCTGTCTGGCCGTGAACCCGCATTCCCAAGACAATGCGATCTTGGGCACTCCATGTCAAAGAGCCCTGGCCTGTCGGGTGCAGATCTCCTGAGGGACCTGCCGACCTGTCCCAGCTTACAGGGGTTCCGCGCAGTTGAGCTACACGCAGCCTGCGGTAAAGGCCCTCCCCCAGGAGCTGAGCTCAGCGGTGGTCCCCACGCCTCGGCTGTCGCGCGGCCGCCTCCTGCCGCTTGATCTCCTCCCAGCGATGGCGCAGATCTTCGGGAGAGCCCGCCGGCTCGTCCCCGAACACGTGGGGATGGCGCCGCACCAGCTTCTGCGAGATGGAGGTGATCACGTCCTCGATGGAGAAGCTCCCGTCTCGCTCGCAGATGGCCGCCTGGAAGACCACCTGGAACAGCAGATCCCCCAGCTCCTCCTGGAGGTGCTCTGGATCTCCTTCGTCGATGGCCTCCAGCACCTCTTGGGTCTCCTCGACCAGGTACTGCTTCAGGCTCGTGAGGGTCTGCTGCCGGTCCCAGGGGCAGCCATCCTCGGACAAGAGCCGCCGCATGATCTTTACGAGATCCGCAAAGCTGTATTGATCCTTGGTGGGGAGCATGAGCCTGCTCAGACCTCTCAGGGGCTCAGATGGAGTAGAGGTAGCGCCCAAGCTCCCAGTCGGTCACAGCCTCGCGGAACAGATCCCACTCCTTCCACTTGGCCTCCAGGTACTTGTGGTACAGGTGGTCCCCCAGCACTCCCTTCATCCAGTCGGAGCGCTGCAGGTCCTTGAGGGAGTCCTCCAGCGAGCCGGGCAGGCTCTTGATGCCCTCTGCCTTGCGCTGGGCCGAGCCCAGCTCGAAGAGGTTGACCTTGTCCACTGGCGGCGGCGGCTCCAGCCCCCGCTGGATGCCGTCGAGGCCCGCAGCCAGCAGCACCGCGAAGGCCAGGTACGGGTTGGCGCTGGGATCCGGAGAGCGGATCTCTGCCCGGCGACCGGTGGCCTCCTTGTCGACCTTGACGTTGGGGACCCTCACCATGGCGCTGCGATTAATGGACGCCCAGGAGATGTACACTGGCGCCTCATAGCCGGGAATGATCCGCTTGTAGGAGTTGACCAGCGGGTTCAAGATGGCCGTGAACTCCCGCACGTGCTCCAGCACCCCGGCGATGAAGCTGCGCCCCACGGACGACATGTGGTACGGCTCCCCCTTGGGGTCGTAGAAGGCGTTTGCACCATCCTTCCACAGGCTGAAGTGGGTGTGCATGCCCGACCCGTTCTGACCGGCGAGGGGCTTTGGCATGAAGGTGGCGTACGCGTCGTTGGCCACGGCCACAGCCTTGATGACATGCTTGAAGATCATGGTGCGATCCGCCGTCTCCAGGGCGGGACCGTACCGGAAGTCCAGCTCGTGCTGACCCGGGGCCACCTCGTGGTGGGCGTACTCCACCTCTATGCCCAAAGAACGCAGCGCGAGCATCATCTTCTTCTTGATGGAGTCGGCCGGATCGTTGGTCCCGTGGTCGAAGTAGCCCCCCCGGTCATAGGGCAGCGGAGAGACGCTCTCCCCGTTCGCCCTGTTGAACAGGAAGAACTCCATCTCAGGAGCCACGTAGAAGCCGTCGTAGCCCATGTCCGTTGCCTGGCCCACGATGCGCTTGAGCACGCTGCGAGGAGACCCCTCGAAGGGCGTCCGGTCAGGGTTGTGCACGTCGCAAAACAGGTATCCGGTCCTCTCGGACTTGGCCGCCTCGTAGGGGTACACGCGGAAGGTGGTGGGATCGGGCACCAGCACCTGATCCGACTCCTCCAGGCGAGCGAAGCCAAGGATGGAGCTCCCGTCTACTCCCTTGTCCTCCTCGAACACCGTCTGCATCTCCTCCGCCGGGAGGGTCACGCTCTTGAGCTCCCCCATGATGCCGGTAAACAGCAGGTCCACGAACCGCACATCCTGCTCCTCGATGGTCTCGAGCACTCCCTTTGCTTCCTCAATGCCCATGTCCTCTTCCTTTTCTCATTGCGTTGGCTGACTGCTCACGGCTGCCCGAATGATTGCCTACCGAGATAGACGCCGTGCTCGCCATCGAGAAGATCCGAGCGCAACGCCACCGAGGACGAGAGTATGCAGACTGCGAGCCGGGCGCGCAACGGGCTTTGCAAAAAACGGATACCGGACGGTCCATGGACGGATACCGGACGACCCCTGACGGCCCGCCGCCCCCCTGGAGCCACCTTGGGGCTCGTGGCCCGGCCCCCTGGTGACCTCGCGCATGGGCACAGCGCTTGCAGAAAGGCCTCACATGCCCAGCCACACACAGAACATGCCCAGCCGAACAGGGCGCTGCTCGAGCCCAAGAGGAGCGCAGCAAGGTCGGTCCATGCCTCTGCAGGAGGCAGGGCCAGATGATGCTCCCCAGCCCCTGGCGCCACGCCCTCATCCACGGGCGCTGCCCCTGGCGCTTCTGCCTCTGCTGCTTATGCCCCTCACGCACCTGGCATCCTCCTGCGACAGAGATCCCCTCGGCGACCAGGATGGCTCTGGCAGGTCCTCCACCAGGATCCGACCAATCTCCGAAGGGAGCGCCGCTCCCCCTCGGCGCAGGGCTCCTGGGGCATCCG
>JAJRWW010000670.1 GCA_024276595.1 Myxococcota bacterium | reverse complement strand
AGAGATCCGCCAGAACCGGGTCACGAAGATGGCTCCCACCCCTCCGCCCACAGCGGTTGCCACCTTGTGGAGAATGGGGAAGCCTGTGAACAGGTCGGAGAGGGTGGCCACGGCAAAGACCCCCAGCAGCCCCAGCAGCAGGTGCTTGCCCTCGAGCGGCAGGGGGCGCAGCACGAACACCTGCTCCTTCCAGTAGATGAGGCCGAGGGCGACGAGGACTCCCCAGACCCCGGGAGAGGGTCCTCCGGTGGCGTACTTCACGCCCGAGGCCAGGCCCAGGAGCCCCGCCGCCAGGTGGCCGATCAGAGCGGACGCGAAGAAGAGAATCAGGAAGCGGCGAGCGCCCAGCCACCGCTCCAGGGGAGAGCCCAGGAGCCAGAGCCCTGTCATGCCCAGGATGAAGGGGGCGATGAACACCTCCTGGAGAGTGCCGAAGAAGATCAGCGTCGACCAGACTCGCCAGAGCTCGAAGGCGCGAAAGGTCCTGTCGGGCAGCAGGGCCAGGGTGGCGGGGTACAGGTGGCTGCCCCAGAACACGAACACCAGCAGGGCAGCGGTGAAGCCCACGAGGAGGTATCGGACGCCCGGCGGCGGGGAGCCTCCGGGTCTGAGGAAGGAGTGTCTATGCATGGCTTGCTCTGTGCAAGATGTAGATCGCTTCGTGCGTGCGGTCGAGCGAGATCCTCTCACCTTGCCCGGGCGTGGGCTCCCACGGTTGTCGTGCCGAGCTCCCCGAGCTCGTGGTCATAGACCTGGATGGGCGTGTCCTCGGCCAGGACATCTCCCCAGGCGGCGTGATCCTCCTGGCGCTCTCCCACCAGGGCCAGGAAGCGGGCGGCGCTGGCCCGGATGCGCGGTTCGGGGTCCTCGAGGCCCTTGCACAGAAACGGGACAAATGGGCGCACCGGCTCGGGATCCAGCTCGGCCAGCCGGGCCAGGGCGGCATAGGTGCCCGCTTCGAAAGGCTCCTCCTGGTGAAACGAGTGGAGGATCATCACGAACTCCGGGATGAGTCGATGCACGTTCACGAGGATCTCCCCGATGGCCTCTGGGCCGTGCCACATGAGCCCTCCGGACTCGTCGTTCATGTTCCAAAGCAGGCGTCGGAGCCACTCCCTGACCCTCTCCAGGTCCTCCCGGGACTCTTGCCCCGCCAGGATCCCCAGGGCCTCTATGGCGCGCCACCTGAGGAGGTCGTCGGCCTCGAAAAGCGCGCTGAAGACCGTGCGCGCCGCGTGCGGCTCACCGCGCGCCCACGAAAGGAGCGCGTGGTGGTCCCGGTCCGCGAGGATCCGTCTCAGGGCGGTCCTTCGGCTGCGGGCGGTGCTTGGGCTGGTTCGCTTGACCTTCATGTGCTGGCCCCCATGGCGTCCTTCATGCGCGCATCCTAGCACGACCTTGTTACGAGCAGCAGGCCTCTGCTCGCTCTGACGGAGCCCCTTGATGCACCTCGCCATGGCCTGGGCGCCGTCGGCATCCTTGGGAAGTCATGGTAAAGGAGTGGGCTGCGCGGAGTGGAGGGGCTGTCTTGGAGGTCAGCGCTTCTTTTTGCCAAGGGCGCTGGCTCGCCACACCAACAGACCCGGCAGGATCGTGATGACACCAGCCAGGGTCAGCAGGATGGCGATGGTCGCGAACCAGGCGATGGTCCTGAGGCCGCCGTGGTCAATGAAGAACAGGCCCGCGAACCCTGCGGCAGTGGTTATTGAAGAGGCAATGACCGCCATCCCCGTGTGGCCAAGGGGGGCCTCGCCGTACCTTGCTCCCAGCCGCTTGAAGCGGTGATACAGGTGCACGGATCCGTCGATCCCCACCCCGAGGGCCGTGGGCACCACGAGCATGTTGTACACGCCGAGCTTGTGGTCCAGCCACTGCATCGCTCCCAGGGACCACAAGAAGCCCATGCTGAGGGTTCCAACGCAGATGAGCGCGCCCGACAGGGAGAGGAGGTCCAGCAGCAGCAGCAGCCCAACCGCGGCGAAGGCATAGATGAAGACATGCCGGCCGTCCTTTTGCACGGTGGCGACCACCTCCGAGACCACGAACTGGCCCGCCGCCAGGCGCACCGGCCGGCCATCCACCTGGAGCTGGGCGTAGTCCCGGGCCATGTGGATCATGTCCCGCACATCTCTGAAGTGCAGGCCACAGTACACCAGCCCGATCGCCCCCATGCGCGGTTTGCCATGGGGGCCAGGGGTCCTCTCGGTGAAGCTGCGCCGCGCCCAGGGGGGCAGCCTCGCCATGGTGAGGGGCTCTTTTATCTTCGCGAAGTCGCGCAGCCGCTGGAGTTGCTTGCGAATGTCCGGTGATGCCTCCTCGACCGGATCCCCCTTCTTGGGGGAGGGCGCCAGGGTCTGTCTTATCACCTGGATGTGGGCCAGCTTGGCTCGCTGGTTCTCCGGGATGAAGGTGGCCACGGTGACGATGTCTCGCACCCTGGGCCTGCACTTGCGCGAGCCGTCCCAGGCGGTGTAGATGATGCGCCTGGACCTTTTCGAGGTGAGCCCCATGCGCCGGCACCAGTCTCCCCTGGGCTCGCCCCCGGCGAGATAGGTGTCACAGCAGCGCTGCTCGGCCCGCTTTCGGCGTGCGAGCTCCTTGTGT
>JAJRWW010000669.1 GCA_024276595.1 Myxococcota bacterium | reverse complement strand
GGTCTGCCCCCGCTCGAGCAGGTACCGGTAGCGCTGGTTGGTCTCCGCAGCCGTGGCAAAGCCGGCATACTGGCGCATGGTCCAAAAGCGCCCGCGGTACATGGTGGGCTGCACCCCCCTCGTGAAGGGGTGCTGGCCCGGAAATCCCAGCTCCTCCAGGTAGTCCAGCGACTCGGTGTGCTCGGGCCCGTAGAGCCGCTCCACCTCCTGACCGCTGGGCGTCTCGAAGCGCTCTCTGCGCTCGGGGAAGCGGTCGAGGACCTTCTTGAGGGTTGTGCTCTCCCACTGGGCGCGCTCGCGCCGGATCTTGCCCATGTCAGTCATGGCTCTCACCTCTCTATCTGGAGGCCGTTTTACACCGACGCACCCGGGGAGTCTACCCGTCGTGCTCCTGCACGAACTCCTGCCTGATATTGTCCCAGGCTCCCCGGTAGGCAATCTGGAGCTTGATCCGCCGGATCTCCTCGTCCTCGTCCTTTGCGCCGCGCATGGCGGCGAGGGTGGCCACCGTCTCCAGGTTGAAGGGGAGCCGCCCGACCGTGGAGCGGTAGGTGTTGCGGATGATCTCGATGCGCCGCGGGGTGGCGATGTCCCAGACGTCTCTCACCGTCTCGATCCCGCGGCTGTAGAGGAACACCAGGATGTTGTTGATGTCCCTCTGGGCACAGCTAATGCCAATCTCCGCCAGCACCGCGGGGAGCTTCTCTGCGGTCAAGGGATCCGACGGGCCAAAGGAGAGCTCCTCCTGGAACCGGTTGAGCTCCTCGTACAGGAGGTTGAAGTTCTCGTCGATGGCGCCGAGCATCTGGCTCAGGATGCGGAGCTGCCTCTTGGCCGCCGAGTTGGTGCGCTTGAGCGGCTTGTAGCCCAGGTGGTGCTCGAGCTGGCTCCAGAGGTCCTGGGCAGCGGTCCTCACCTGGATCTCGAAGACCGGGCGCTTGTGGGCAGGCACCTCGCTCCTTTTCAACCGCACGTTGTAGTGCACCGAGCGGTAGCCGCTCTCCTTCTCCTTGAGGTCGATGTGATCCATGCTCAACAGTCGCGCCTGCTGCGGGTTCATGAAGATCTCCGGCGGCTCCACGTCGGCAATCTCCACGACGTCGTTGGAGCGCAGCTCCCGGTCGATGAGCGGCAGGTGGCTGAGAAAGTAGACCACCACCCGCACGCCGATGGTGTCGTACATCCTCCGGTAGCTCGAGGGCACCAGGCCGTCGGGGAACTTGTGCGGCTTGCGGAAGATCTTGTCCACCACCTGCTCTGGCCGCTTTATCCTGGACAGGGCCGCACGAATGGGGGTGGGGATGGGGAGCGAGTTGGTGCGCTGGTACTTCGACCAGTAGGTGGGCTCCCGCCAGGCGCCCAGCAGACCCTTGATCTCGAGCTGCGTGGGCCGAAGAACATCCACCACGTAGGCCGCGTAGGAGTCCAGAAAGCGGGTCATCTCTTCTGAGTCTGTCTTGTGATACGACGGTATCAAGCGTCGCTCCCCTGGTTCAGGTGTTCCTTCGCGCCCGAGTGCAGACGAAGGGGGGCAATGGGCCAACAGGTCCATGGTAGCAGATTTCCCGGAGCCGGGCAGGGGTTAGCAGCGGCGAAAGATATCACCAACGCGCGCAAGGAGCTGCTCGTCCACCGCGTCGAAGGCGGCCGGAAGATCCGAGTCGATGTCCAGCACCGCAAGCAGCTTCCCCTCCCTGTCAAAGACTGGCAGCACCAGCTCCGAGCGAGTGGTGGAAGAGCAGGCTATGTGGTGGTCCAGGGCGCGAACGTCTGGCACGTTCTGCAGCCTCCCTTCGGTGGCGCAACGACCGCAAACCCCCCGATGAAAGGGGATCACCAGGCAGCCGTGCCCCCCCTGGTAGGGACCCACCTTCAGGATGGAGCCTCCCACGTTTCGATAGAAGCCCACCCAGTGAAACCGCCTGAACGTGGAAAAAAGCTCGCAGCAGACCGTGGCCATGAGGGAGATGGGGTCCGACTCGCCCTCGCACAGGGCGTCCAGTCGACGCAGGAGCTGCTCGTACCGCGCTCGCCTGTCTCCAGCCATGTCCACTGGGTAGCACGCGGGGAGCCCCCTGTCACCCCACTCCACCTGATCATCGGGGCCTCGGACAAAGGGCTCAATTGCCGGATGCCCAGCTCGCCCGGTGAACGCCCCATGGCCAGAGAGAGCTGGAAGCAGCCACAAAGGTTGTGCTATTTTTTGATGGACCACACCGGCACATCGTGCCTTGGGCCTTCCAGGCCGGCTCTAGCAAGAAAACCGAAACAGCGCCATCCCAGGCATGTACATATTTGGAGGAAGAGATGAGTAAGCTGATTCGACTGGCATTGAGGGAAGGCCCGGTGCCCCACGACGAGCCCAACCGTGTCGGTCCTGAACCGATCGGGATGACGGCGGAACGCTGGCCCTACTGGGAAGGAGAGCCGATGTTCCACGCGATAACCCTGGCCCGGGAGAACATTGCCGTCGAGTTACCCGAGCATGTTGCAGCCGTTGCAGTGTTCATCCGGTCCCTCGCATTGAACGAGGCGTTCGAACCTTCTACCAATGAGAGCGCGCTCGTCTTTTTGACCATGGAGGACCTGGCCCGCGGCACGACCACTGGGCAGGACGTCCTCGGTCGCACCCTGGTCGACGAGGAGCACCGCTCGGGCGTCATCCTGGTAGACACGGTGGATTACGACTTCGACGAGGTGGTCAACTTCGAGGATGAGGAAGCACGACCGGAGACGGACCTGGACGAGGACGACATCTCGTTTTTTCTGGGCGCGTTCCTCCTCTCTCAGCTCGAGGGTAAGATCGACGACTGCTCCGTATACGGCATCTCGGGCCCCCACACCTATTGGTTGCAGGCCGCTGAGAGCCCAGATGGACACAGGATGCTGTTTCACTTCTACGAAGATCTCGTGCCTGGGCTCAACTGCGGAACCGGCATGCTGTATGTTACAGCGAACAAGGAGTGCACCGAGGGATCCGCCTGGTTTCAGTGCTGATGGCTGAAACCTCCGTGAGCCGGCATGAGTGACCGGACACCTGGGCGACCATGGTGGCGACAGCAAGGAGGAACGATGTCCACTTCAGCCTCCAAGAAGGTCATTTACGCCGCGCTTGCCGGCAACACGCTGATTGCCGTCACAAAGTTCATCGCCGCGGCCATGACCGGAAGTGCCGCCATGCTTTCCGAGGGCATCCACTCCGTGGTGGACACCGGCAACCAGATCCTGCTGCTGTACGGGCTGTGGCGTTCGCGCAGACCGGCCGATGCACAGTTTCCCTTCGGCCACGGCAAGGAAGTCTACTTCTGGAGCTTCGTGGTGGCGCTGATGATCTTCGCCGTGGGCGCCGGGGTTTCCATCTACCAGGGTGTCCACCGCCTGATCAACCCGCAGCACATGGAAAGGGTGATGGTCAACTACATCGTGCTGGGGCTGGCGATGGTCTTCGAGGGCGCTGCGTGGCTCTTCGCCGTCAAGGAGTTTTCGCGCATCAAGGGGCGCCGGGGGTTCATCGAGGCGGTCCACAGAAACAAGAATCCCTCGGTGTTCGTGGTGCTGTTCGAGGACTCTGCGGCCATGCTGGGGCTGCTGGTGGCGCTGGTGGGCATCACCATCGGGCAGCTCACCGGGGACCCGCGCTGGGACGGCATCGCCTCCATTGTCATCGGGCTGATCCTGGGGGGCACGGCCGCGTGGCTGGCGTGGGAGACCAAGAGCCTTCTGGTGGGCGAGAGCGCGCTTCCGGAGGTGGTGAGCGACATCCGGCGACTGGCCGGCGAAGCACCGGAGGTGGAGCATGTCAACGAGGTGCTGACCCTGCACATGGGTCCCGAGTTCATCTTGGTGAACTTGAGCGTGGACTTCGACAACCGCGTAAGCGGCTGGCAGGTGGAGCGCGCCATCTGGCGCCTGGACCGGCGGATCAAGGAGGTCCACCCGCTGGTCAAGCGCGTTTTCATCGAAGGGGAGGCCCGGCGGGACCCGGAGCCCGCCGACGAGGCCTGAGCGCGGCTTCTACCCGGCTTTCCGAGCCCGGAGGTCGCCCCCATGAGCCCCACCACGCGACCGAGGAAGCTCCTCTGCACGCCCTGTGGTAGTATAGTTTTTTGCCTCCGGAGACTCTGCCAGGTGCGCTGCCAGAGGTCCCGGTGCTCAAAGGGTGAGCGGTCCCATTGGCATCCACTCCACAGACGTCGCCCGGCCCCCCCATGTCCGCCGGCTCCGGGCCCGGACGGGCTGGCGACCCTCCAACCCTCTCCTCGCGCAGAGGGCCCCTGGTGCGCATCCTCCTTCTGGCCGCGAAGGTGGCCGCCACCGCTCTCGCCACCGCGATCCTCCTGTTGGGCTCGGCCTTCTACTACGCCTGGAGGTGGCACAACGGTCCGGCCCTGGCAGACAGGCTCGCCAAGGAGTTCAACGCCAAGCGCCGCGGGCGCATGACCATCGGGAGCGTCCGCTGGACCCCCCGCGCGGCCCTGGACATCCTGCTGGGTCGGGACTCCACGGTCACCGTGAGAGACTTGACTCTCTACGACTCGAAGGGGCGGCGGGTGGCCCACATCCCCAGGATCGTCGCCAGGGGCAAGCTCTGGCCCCTCATGGTCGACGGCAGCTTCGACGTGACCAGCGCCGAGGCCGACACCGCGCGGCTGCGCCTGGACTACTACCCCAGGCCTGAGGGGCCGGATCCCACGTCGGGGGACACCCACGAGGTGGGGCTCTTCGGCGCACTGGAGCACTCGGATCCCCATTACCATCGACCCAGGGTCCCCGCCTTCTACAGCTTTGACCGGATCCACATCCGGCACCTGGCGGTGTCCTACTTCCACCGCCACTTCCAGGTCCACTTCCGTGACATGGCCCTGGAGGGCAGCCTCCACGCCGTGGCGTCCACACCAACGAGCCCCCTCCGGATCCGCTTCTCCCTCCAGCCCCGCGGGGGTCAGGGGGAGCTGCGGGTAGCCGGCAAGCGCCTGCGCCTGGCCGACATCGAGGCCCCCTACGTGCGAACAGACTCTGGAGAGGAGCACGACCTGGAGATCGCCGTGGGAGGCAAGCTGGCCGGCGCGCGCTTTCGTCTCTCCGGCAGGCTCAGGCAGCTCATTGGGGCCGACCACCCCACCATGCGCATCCACGTCCAGATCACGCGCTTCGCCGCCCTGCTCTCTGAGCTTACGGGCATGGACATCGGAGGCGCCAACGAGTCGCTGGCAGTGGAGACCACGGGACCGCTCTCTGCGCCCACCACCAGGGCACACCTGGCCGGGCTCGCGGCGCGCCTGAGCGGAGGCGGGCGCTCGGTGGGCCTCTCAGACATCTCGGCGCGCCTGCGGCTGGCAGGGGATCTGCTGCATGTCCAGTCCCTCACGGCCCAGGGGCTGGACGGAACCCTGGCCGCAACGGGAAGGGTTTTTCTCGGAAGCCAGCGCCTGGAGGCAAAGGTCAACCTGGATCGGGTCGACCTCACCCCTCTGCTCTCCTCCCGGACCTCCAGGGAGCTGCTCGGGGGGAGGCTCCGGGGCGGGCTCAGGCTGAGCGGCGGCTGGGCACCGGTGGACCTGCGCGTGGGCGCCCTCGACCTGCTGCTGGCCCGCGACAGCCCCACGGACCCCTTGCCCAGGCGACTGCGCCTCGAGGCCAGGGGGCGGATGACCCCCAGGGCTCTCCATATCGACCGTCTGTCAATCACCGCCAAGGATCTCGAGATCACCGCCAGGGGTGACGTGGGGCTAGCTCAAAGGCGGCTGTCGCTGGCCGTGACGGCCGAGCTGCGGCGCCTGCGCCACCTGCTCCGGACCGCGGGCCTGCCTCCCATTGCCCGCAGCGCCTCCTTGAGGGGGCAGCTCAGGGGCTCTTTCTCGAGCCCGCGGCTCTTTTGCAGGGCCGCGCTGACCGACCTGGGCAGCAGGCGCGTTCACGTCAAGCGCATCTCCGGACGGGTGGGCTTCTCCCGGGGGGTCATCTCCTTCGACCAGCTTCGGGGCAGCCTCGGGGGAGGGGTCATCTCTGGCAAGGGCTACGTGCGGCTGCTCTCCGACCGCGGGTTCCGGGCCCTGCCCCACCCCTGGATCAGGGCGAGCCTCAAGGTATCCGATGCATCCCTTACGGCTCTGCTGCCCCAAAAAAAGATCGCCGGCCGGGTGACCGCCAGCGTCTCGTTGCGGGGGCGACCCGGGCGCCTGGCCGGCAGCGCATTGGTGCGGCTGCGGCGAGGTCGCCTGGCCGGTCAAGAGCTCCTCGGCGGCCTGGCGCGGCTCAGGCTCAGGGGAAGGGCCTTGCTGCTGGACAGGCTGAACCTCTCGTGGGCAAAGGGGGGAAGTCTCAACATCCGGGGTGAGCTGGGCCTCGAGACCGGGAAGATGGCTCTCAGGGGAGAGGTGGCAAGGCTACCCCTGGGGGCCTTGATGGAGAGCCCGGCGCTGCGCAAGGTGATCTCTGGCGTGGTCTCTGGGCGCTTCCACTTCCAGGGGCACAGAGCGCGGCCCATCATCGCTGCCACAGTCAAGCTCATCCGAGCTCGGGTGCGGGGGGTGCGCCTGGGTAGCGGCGAGCTCCAGCTCACACCCGACAGGCCCGGGAGCACCGCCATCAGGGGCCAGCTCTTTCGCAGGCTGCGAATCCAGGGCCGACTCCTGCTCGACCCAGAGCCCATGGTGCAGCTCACGGTGAGCTTCCGAGACCTCGCCCTCCACGAGCTCCTCCCCGAGCTGAGCCGCCTCCCCGCCCATGTGACGGCCACCGCCTCGGGACAGGTGGAGCTGGCGCTCAGCCCCACCCGCGGGCTCACCAGGCTCACCGCTCACCTGACGCGCCTGAGCCTGGGCATCCGGCAGATGGACCACCTCCCAGGGGAGACGCCAGGGCAGGTGAGGCTCACCAACAAAGGGGACCTGCACCTGGTCTTTGACGGCCAGCGCCTCCGGCTGATCCGCTTTCAGCTCAGCGGTGACGCGGGCACCTTGTCACTTGGCGGCTGGCTCTCGGGCAAAGGCTCCCACCTGCGCCTAAAGGGCCAGGTGGAGCTCGGGAAGCTCTCGTTCCTGCTCAACCGCTGGCTGGACGACATCAAGGGGCGCGTCTACCTGAAGGCCACCTTGCGGGGCTCCCTCCGATCGCCACGTTTCGAGGGCGACCTGATCCTGGCCGGGGTCAGGCTCCTGCTCCCGGACCGCACCGAGCCCCTGCGCATCGCCGCGGCGAGCCTCCGGCTCACCAGCGACCTGCTCACCGTGAGGAGCGCGCGGCTGGCCATACACACCGACGAGCTCTCCTTGACTGGCAAGGTCCGGCTACGCAAGCTCCGCCCCGTTCGACTGGACCTGCTGGCGCGCGGGAAGATCTCCGCGCGGATCCTCCATCTGATCGTGCCCAGAACCTTCACCCAGGTCTCTGGCAGGGCTCGCGCCTCGCTCCGTTTGACGGGCAGGCCCAGCTCCCCCGACCTGGCCGGGTGGATCCGGCTGGAGCCCATCTCCTTTTCCCTCAGGGGAGCCAGCCGGGAGCTCGGCATCAAGCGCGGCCTGCTCATCATCGCCAACAGGCTCATCCGAATCAAAGAGGTGCGGGGAACCGTGGACGAGGGCAGCTTCGTCCTGGACGGCAGGATCAAGCTCAAACGGGCGTGGCCCTACGACATGGACATCCGGGTGCGAGGCCAGGGGATCCCCGTCAAGAAGGCGCGCAGCTACGAGCTGGAGCTCAACACCAACCTGCGGCTGAGGGTGGTGGACGGCAAGGCATCCCTGGTCGGCCTGGTGGACATAGCGGACGGACGCTTGACCGAGACCTTCGACGTGGTCAGTCACGCTTTTCTCAAGCGCAGGGTCTTTGAGCAGCAGGCCCCGTTTTGGGAGACCAACTCCCTTCTGCGCTCTGCACGGCTCAACATCACCGTCTCCACCAACGGTCCGATGCTCATCAAGAACAACCTGGCGGACATCCGGCTGGAGGGGAACGTGAACCTTCGGGGCACCCCCCTCAAGCCCAAGCTGGGCGGCCAAATCCGAGCCGAGTCGGGCACCTTCAGGATCCCCTTCCTCAGGGGAGAGTTCACCGTTCGCTCCGGCGAGCTGGACTTCGACCACCCCTTCGGCTTTGGGGAGACCTACGTGAAGATCCTCGGAGAGACCACCTACACGGACACCTCGGACACGGACCACGACATCACCGTCTCCCTGGAGGGCCCGCTGTCGCGCATCAAGATCCGCCTGGACTCGTCCACGGGCCTGAACCAGTCTCAGATCCTCATGCTGCTGGCCTCTGGCCGCACCCTGGAGCAGCTCCGCAAGCAGCTCCGACGCAAGGACTCCGGGCCAGGCAGCACCACCAAGAGCACCAACCCCATCAGCGCCTACGACTCGTCGCTGAAGCAGGTCACCGGAGATTTCCTCTCCCAGCTCGTGGCGCGCCCCCTGCAGACCTTTACGCGCCTGGATCTGGTACGCCTGGAGATGGGCACCGAGTCCTTCCAGGTGCGAGTCAACAAGCAGCTCGGCCGCAACCTGCGTCTCTCTGGAGAGGCGGAGTTCGGCCTCATGGGGCGCCAGCGCCAGGAGTTCCAGGTGGAGGTGCGGATCCTGGACCAGACGAGCATCTACGCAAAGGCTCGCCGCCAGATTCCCGGCGAGGACACTGTGATACACGAGGACAGGTACCAGGGCCGCCTCGAGATGCGCTACCGCATCCGCCTGCGGACCTCCCTCCGGAGATCCCTGGGCCTGTGACCCGCGCGTCCCGCTGCTCACCCGCCCCTGCTGCGGCCGAGAGCCGTAGGGGAGCTGCTCCCCGAGGTCAGTCTGCTCCATGATCCGGGGTCAGCTCACCCCGGTGGGGCGATGTCATCTGCCTGGAAAGGGAAAATGGAGTTGGGAGACGAAGCAGTGTCCGGTGGTTCTCCTCCAGAGCTTCTTGGTCACACCGGGATGCCGAGACGGTACTTGCCACGGCACGCCCCTCGTGTGGTTACGCTCCACTTCAGAGGTTTTGGATCAATCGGTGTATCGCCCTACTGGTTAGGCGATCCCGGCCCCGCAATGTGCAGCTCAAATGAACCGCGTGCGC
>JAJRWW010000668.1 GCA_024276595.1 Myxococcota bacterium | reverse complement strand
CGGCAGGGAGCCCACTACTCCTTCCTGGCAGGGGAGCTGGAGGAGACCCGGCAGATCCGCCGCACAGCCCTTGACAGCGGCCTGGGGGTCATCTCGGTGAGCTCCGATGAGCGGCTGGACGTGCAGCTCCCCAGCCCATCCAACCTGCCGCTGGAGAACGACGTGCGGCGGGAGCTGGAGATCCTCTCCCGCCGCAACGTGAGGCGTCGCTTCGCATCCTTGGCCTTCAACCACCCCATACACTTCGTGGCTCCCATCATGGCCATCCGGCCGGATGAGCCGCAAACCAAGCAGGAGGTGGCCTCCTTGCTCATGGAGCGCTGGGGCTTCACAGGCTCCCGCACAGAGGCGTGGTGGTCCTGCTTCTACGGGGCGCTTTTTCTGGGGCTCATCCGAGAGTCCTCCAGGGAGCGCGAGACCCTGACCCTCTCGGAGCTCGGGGTACAGGTGCGAAACGCCCTGCTGGAGCGCCACAGCGCATCCGAGCTGCGGGAGCTGGTGAACAGGCACGTGCCCCTGCTGGACCACTCACCCGACGTGGCGCTCGTGCTCCGGGGCCTGTACCTGGCGGAGCCGGATGTGTCGCTCATGGTACGGATCCTGCGGGGCATCGAGCCCACCGGTGTCGGGGTGGAGAAGCTGATCCTGCGCACGCTGCAGATCTATCCCAACGCGGCGGTGAACCTCTTCTTCCGGGCGGAGGACCACGAGGCGGTGCTGGGCTTGCTGCGCGGCGCACGCTATCGCGAGATCTTCGATCCGTCCTTTGCCCGTGGGGCCATGCTGCCGGGAGTCTACGGCCCCTTCAAGCGGCAGATGATTCACCTGGGCTTTCTCAGGCCAGACAGCCCGACCTGGTCGGATCCCCAGAGCTACGACCCCGGCGAGGATCTGTGGATTCCACGGGGGTGATCAGTGAGGTTTTTGCAAATGAGATGGGCGCTTGTTGTAGTCGGCACGCTGGGTGTCCTTTTTGGGGGATGCAAGAAGAAGAAGGACGCCTGCGCGAAGAAATGCCAGCGGCTGCTGGCCTGCTACGAGGAGACGAGGGGGGCGGTCAAGGACGACAAGGCCGCCCAGCGGCGTTGCGTGCGGATCTGCAACGCGAGCTCCAAGTCCCGCTACAAGAAGGCAGTGGACAGCTTCGGCAAGCTGAGCTGCCTGGAGTTCATGCGGCGCCACCGGGCCGAGGCTCGTTTCCTGATGGAGGCCAGGCCTCCTCGCGCCGGTGCTTCCGGTCCCGGGCAGGGGCAGGCTGCTGCCATCGATCCTGCTGAGCACCCCTTCCCCCTGCTGCGTGCACGGCCCCCCTCCGACCCCAAGAAGCGCAGGGGCTGGCTCTCGCCGGTGCAAAAGGACGTGGACAAGGTGATCATCACGCGCCCGGACCAGACCATCGTCCTGGAGCGAACCAGGCCTGGTGTGCGCGTGGGCGACGTGGGGGAGTGGAGGCTGACCAAGCCCACCGACGCCTTGGCGGATCGCTTCGCGGTGCGAAACCTCCTCAATCGCCTGGAGCGCATGGTGATCCGGGAGCGAGCCCGAGACGTGTCCCCAGGGCAGTTCGCAAGGCACGGGCTGGATGACAGGCGCGGCATCCGCTGCCAGGTCTTCATCGGAGACAAGGTCATCGCCGACATGATTGTGGGCAGGGCCGAGCGGCCGCGCAAAGGCAAGCGCCCCCCCCGCAGGAGCATCACCACGCTCATTCGCAAGTGGGGTACGAGCGACGTCTACCGTGTGACCGGCTCACTGACGTACATCTTCAAGCGTTCGGCCAGCGGCTGGCGTGACGCCAGCGTTGTCCACGTGCGTCGCGAGGACATGGCCGGGCTCTCCCTGACGCTCTCCACGGGGAAGCTCGTGCTGAAGCGCGACCCGGCCGAGACCAGCCCCCGGAGGCGCTTCTCCAACTGGGAGATCGTCTCCTCCAAGCCGCCGCTGCCCTCCCTGGACCAGAGCTCGATCACGCGCCTCGTGTCTGTGCTCACCCGACTTCGGGCGAGCAGCTTCGTGAACACGGACAAGGTTGAGGACACCGGGCTGGCCAGCCCCAGGGCCACCATCGAGATCACCGACAAGGATGGAAAGGTCACGACGCTGCTCGTGGGCCGAAAGGACCACAAGCGCAGGGCCGCCTTTGCCCAGCTCAAGGGAGACAAGAGGGTGTTCCTGGTCCGACACCCGCTGGACGAGCTACCGGATCAGCCCATAAGCCATTTTAGAGACAAGAAGCTGCTGGACGCCAGGGCGGGTGAGCTCACCAGCCTGACGGTCGAGAAGGGCGGTCAGAGGGTGAGGTTCGAAAGGAGCGGCAGGGTGTGGAAGATGGTGGAGCCGGCGGGGCGCACCTTTGACCGCAACAGGCTCATGGGCTCGGTGCGGATGCTCGAGGGGCGTTTTTCGGCGTACAAGTTTGCCAGCAAGACTGACGACGCAACCACCGGCCTCTCCACCCCCTCCGGCCGGATCAAGGTCACCGTGGCGAGGGCGGGAAAGCCCGAGCGGACGGTGGAGGTGCTCATTGGCCGGCAGGGGGCCAGGGGAGACGTCTACGTGCAGGTCAAGGGGCAGCCCCAGGTCTATCTCGTCAGGCGGTGGGTGCTCAACCGCGTCTTCCGCGGGCCCGAGGAGTGGAGCCGTGGCACCCGGCGGCGCGGAGCACGCTGAGTCTCCATCGGCCGCGGCGAGGGGGCTCCAAGAAGGCAGCTAGCCCAGGATGGCCTTGAGATCATCTTCCGCGGTGGTGATGGGGGCCAGGTTGAAGTTCTCCACCAGGACGTCGAGCACGGCCGGCGTGATGAAGGCCGGCAGGGAGGGGCCCAGGCGGATGTTCTTGATGCCCAGGTGAAGCAGGGACAGGAGGATACACACCGCCTTCTGCTCATACCAGCTCAGGATCATGGAGAGCGGCAGCGAGCTCACGTCCGTCTCGAAGGCGTCGGCCAGGGCCGCGGCGATCTGGATGGCGGAGTAGGCGTCGTTGCACTGGCCAATGTCCAGCAGCCTCGGGATGCCGCCAATGTCGCCAAAGTCCAGCTTGTTGAAGCGGTACTTGCCGCAGGCGAGGGTGAGGATGACGCTGTCTTTGGGCACCGCCTGGGCAAGGTCGGTGAAGTAGTTCCGGCCGGGCTTGGCTCCGTCGCAGCCCCCTATGAGGAAGAAGTGCTTGATGGCGCCAGACTTGACGGCTTCGACTACCTTGTCGGCCACGCCGAGCACCGCGTTTCGGGCAAAGCCCACGGTGATGGTCTTGTCCGGGCCGTCCTCGGTGAAGCCCTCGGCCGCCAGGGCCGCCTCGATGACCGGGCCGAACCGCTGGTTCTCCAGGTGGACGACCCCGGGCCACTCCACCAGCCCCGTGGTGAAGATGCGGGCCTTGTAGGTCTCCTTGGGCCGCTGGATGCAGTTGGTGGTCATGAGAATGGAGCCCGGAAAGGCGTCGAGCTCCTTGCGCTGATCCTGCCAGGCGCCCCCGTAGTTGCCCACCAGGTGCTTGTGCTTCTTGAGCTCCGGGTAGCCGTGGGCCGGCAGCATCTCCCCGTGGGTGTAGATGTTGATCCCCTTGCCCTCGGTCTGCTCCAGGAGGGCCTTGAGGTCCTTCAGGTCGTGGCCAGACACCAGGATGGCCTTGCCCTTGACCGGCTCGATGCGCACGGGGGTGGGCTCGGGGTGGCCGTAGGTGCCGGTGTTGGCGTGGTCCAGCAGCTCCATGGCGCGGAGGTTGACCTCGCCGCACTTGAGGACCATGGGCACCAGCTCGTCCACTGTCTTGGGCTCTCGGATGAAGTCCAGGGCCTCGTGCATGAAGGCGTAGACCGCGTCGTCTTCCTGGCCCAGGATTGCCGCGTGGTCCGCGTAGGCTGCTGTCCCCTTGAGGCCGTAGATGAGCAGCTCCTCCAGGCCGGCCACATCCACTCCGCGGGCCTGCTGCCTCTTGGGAATGGACATGGTCTCCCCCTCCGAAAGAAGGGCGGCGCGGTCGCCAGGAGGGCTCCAGGTGGTGGCGCCGTTGGGGCCGGCAGGGGTCTTGCCGGCCCTGGCGCAGGCGTCCTCGTACAGCTTGCGGGCCTTGTCGCGCAGCGCAGCGGCCCGGGTAACAAGGTCGGCGACCTTGTCGGGGTCGAAGTTGACGTTGGTGACCGTTGAGAAGAGGGCCTCGATGGTAAAGAGGTTGATCTCGCCGTCCACCGCCCCCTCCTGCCGGGCCAGGTGAGCCCATGCGGAGAGGCCCTTGAGCTGGGCAATCAGCACGTCCTGCAGGACGGCTGTCTCGGCGTCTTTCCCACAGACGCCCTTTGCGCCTGCGCAACCCACACCCTTGCTGGTTTGCTCGCATTGAAAACAGAACATGCTCATCTGGATCTCCTTCAGGGGTTTACTGTGTCACTGGAGTCGAGCTGACTGCAAGCTACATGCCACAGATAGTGGGTGAGCACTCCACCGGGCGCAAGGCACTTGTTTCGCAGGCAATCTCCGAGGTTGTGGGGTTTGCCACTCCTCTCGCGGACGAGACGGGACAATACGCGAGACACATG
>JAJRWW010000005.1 GCA_024276595.1 Myxococcota bacterium | reverse complement strand
GCGCGGCCATGACCACACTGGACCAGCCGCCAGGGCCGTGCTAATGGATCGCGTTGCCATGGATAACGAGAGGTTTCTCAGGTACCGGCCCGGAAGACACGAGAGCTGGCGGCTCGTGGTCCTTGTGGGGATGAGCGTGAGCGTCATCGCCCTGCTGGTGATCTGCGGCCGGAGCCTGGAGGAGGGGCAGGATCCAGCCATGGAGGTGCGGCGCGAGCGAGCCGTGCGCGCGAGGAGCGAGCCTCCGCTGGTAGCCCACGACGACCTGCCGCTCCTGTCGCAGAGCCGCTCCCTGGCCCGGGTGCGGAGACGACCGTCGCGCTTTTCGAAGGGAATCTGGCGCAGGGTCCAGGCCATGGAGGCGGACCTGCAGGTGCTGCGGCGCAAGCTCCACAAGCTCCCCGAGCTGGCCAACAGGGAGGTGCGCACGGCTGCCACGATCAGGGCGGCCTTGAAGGACGTGGGTGTGGGCTCGCGCACCCTGGCAGGCACCGGCGTGGTGGCCCTTGTCAGGGGCTCGGGCCCTGGCCCGGTGGTGGCCCTGCGGGCCGCCATGGATGGAGTGGCGGTGGAGGAGAAGACCGGCCTCGGGTACGCATCCAGGGAGAGGGCGCGATTCATGGGGCGCATGGTGCCAGTGAGCCACGCGGCGGGGCACGACTTCGAGGTGGCCATGCTCCTTGGGGTGGCGGAGATCATCTCGGACATGCGGAGCAAGCTGCCCGGGGCGGTGAAGCTGATCTTTCAGCCCGCTTCGGAGGGCCCTCCTCCGGGCGAGCGGGGCGGCGCCAGCGCCATGATCGCCGATGGGGTTCTGGCCGCACCCTCTGTGAACGCTCTTTTTGCGGTGAAGCTGCAGCCGCAGCTTCGGGTGGCGGAGATCGCCATCGACACGTCCACGGGCGGAGGGGGTGTGGCGAGGTTCGAGGTGCTGCTCGCCTCCCCAAGCCAGGGCTCCTGTCGGAGACCGGGCCCGCGCTGCCCGGACCTGATCTCCGCGGCCGCGCAGCTCGTGCTAAACCTCCGCAACATCCCCCACTCGCGCATGAACGCCGCCGGTCGGCTGCTGATAACCGTGGGAGCCATCCACGCGGGGCAAAGCGGCGACATGCTGCCCTCCAGGCTTTCGATCAAGGGCACGATCCGCTGGCGGCGGCTGCTGGACCGCAACATCGCCATGCACCTGGTGAGGCGCGCGGCGGTGGCGGCCGCCGCACTCTCCGGGGCCCGGGCACGCACCAGCTTCAAGCACGGCGGGATCCTGATCGGCAACAACCCGCGCCTCTCGCGCTGGTCGCTGGGAACGGCTGTGCGGGGGCTGCGGCGGCGCGGGATCCACATCTCGTCGGTGCCTCCGGTGACCGACTCGGGCTTTGACCTCATGCGGCGGCGGGTTCCGTCGGTGCTCATACAGCTCGGCTCCTCCACAGGTGGCGCCAAGCCCACCCGGATTCGCACCCCGGGCTTTGTCGCCGATGAGGCATGTCTGGCGGTGGGGGTCAACCTGCTTTCGAACCTGGTGGTGGACTACCTGCTCGCGTCCACCGGTGCTCGCACTCTGCCCCCGCGCACAGGGGCGCCCCAGGTTGTCCCCAGCCGTCGTCGCCGCTCCGCTGCCGCTCCGCGGCGGCGCGCCACATCCACCCACTCTCCAGGGGCACCCAGGTAGAGCCCAGGAGGGCGAGCTCCCCAGCGCTCATCGCCTCCGCAAAGGAGGGGGCAGGGTCACCGGCTGTAGGGCGGCATCGCGGCGTCGCTGGCGGCATCGCGGCGTCGCTGGCGGCATCGCGGCGTCGCTGGCGGCATCGCGGCGTCGCTGGCGGCATCGCGGCGCTGGCTACTTCACCATCTGGAGGATCCCCTCGTATGTGAGGGTCAGGCCACCGCCAGGAGGAGCTCGCCAATCTCCCGGCTCGTCCCTGGACTTGAAGGGACGGATTGTGAGGACCTTGCGGCCATGGCCCAGGCGGGAGAGGCCCATGAACCTGTACAGCTTCGTGGGATCCAGGTTCTGGGCCTTGAGCTCGTTGCCAGCGAGGAGCCAGATCTGCGCTCCCGGTGGCTCCGTGTCCACCAGGAGGCGCCCTGTGTGGGTGGGCGGCGGGGGCACGGCGCCAGGCAGGGCCTTGAGCGGCACGAGCTGGGCTGCCGCCCCGGTGGCCTCATCCATGCGCAGCCAGACCTTGCGCTCCCACGCGTTGTCAGGGCCCTGGTGGTTGGGACGCGGCCGCCAGGCGTTGGGGGGGATCTTCACCCACAGCGGCCTGTAGCCGGCCAGCTCCAGCAGCAGCAGGTGTCTTTGACCCATTGGGAGGTCGGTCACGGTGGCAGGCGTGGCACCCTGGTGCCAGTAGATGCGGTAGGGGACCGGCACGGCCTCGGAGTGGTCCAGCCTGGGCTGAACCCGGATTACCACGTTGCCCGTGTAGGGCTGCGATGTCGTGGACCTGGGGGGGCTGGGCTTTTTTTCCTCGAGGAGGCTGGTCTGTGTGGCAAAAAGCCACAGGCCAAAAAGCAGCAGCAGGGCCACCGGCAGGATCCACAGCGTCCTGGAGGATCTGGCGCCCGACGAGAAGATGGCCTCCTCCAGGTCCGCCTCCCGGGAGGCGAAGACCTCGTACTGGGCTGCAGACCTGGAGTCGATGTGGATGCCGTCTGCCCTGGCGAGCTCGCTGCCCCCGCTCATCCCATCTCCGCCGGGGCCCGATTCATCCCCTGGGCCCGGGGTGACCTCGGTCAGGAACGCGTCCAGGTCGTAGTTGGGGTCGGCTGCCTTGGCCATGGCCTCGTCGAGGCTGGCCTGGTCCGAGAGGCTGTCGGAGGTTACGGGAGTGTCCAGCCGTGGGGTCGCCCCGCCGTGGCCCAGCGTGCCGCTGATGGTGGATGACCGGGACGAGGAGCCGGGCCTGTGGGGAGAGCGGCCAGGCATGGGTGTGACCCCGGATGGGGGCTTGATGTGACGCGGTCGAGTGGGCGTGCGCCGGTCGGAGACCTGACCCAGGCCCGGCTCGGTGGGATGGGGGGCTCTCCCCTGGCGGGTTCTACGTCGGGGACGCCTGCCCGGGTCGGTGGTATGGGCCCTCAGCTTCTCCGCGAGCTCCTGCTCGAGGCTGCGCACGAGCTCCAGGTGCTTCGGGTCATCATCCTCTGCCTGCTCGTCCTCCAGGTGCTCGGCGAAGACCTGCTTCATGTAGTCGCCGATGGACTCGGAGGTGGTGGCGCTGCCCGAGGTGTACAGGTACTTGGAGAGGGCGAGCTGAAAGGCGCCGGCGTCCTTGTAGCGGGCCTGGGGTGCCTTCTGGAGGGCCTGCAAGACGATCTCGTCCAGCGCGTCGGGCACCTCGGGGTTCACGCTGGAGGGAGGCTCAACCACGGCCTTTCGGATCTTGTCGAGGGCCTCTGCCTCAGAGCCCGTCCCAAAGAGCCTGCGCCTGGTGAGCAGCTCCCACAGGACCGTGCCGGCGGCGAAAATGTCCGCTCGACGGTCCACATGCTCGCCGGCTGCTTGCTCTGGGGAGAGGTAGCCGAACTTGCCCCGGACAGCGCCAGGGTGTGTGGCCACCAGGCGCTGGGTGGCCTTGGCGATGCCGAAGTCCAGGATCTTCACCTCACCGTCGAATGAGACCATCACGTTCTGGGGGCTCACGTCCCTGTGGACGATCCCCATGGGCTCTCCGCGGCGGTCCTTCCGTCGGTGGGCATAGTCCAGGCCCCGGAGCACGTCGATGATCACCGCCACCGCCTGCTCCGGGGAGAAATGCTCCTCTAGCTCCGCTGCGCGGAGCATGCACTGGCTCAGGTCACGGCCGTGGATGTACTCCATGGCGATGAAGTAGATCCCCTCGATCCGCCCGAGCTCATAAACAGGTACGATGTTCCCGTGGTTGAGGGAGACCGTGATCTTCGCCTCGTCGATGAACATGTCCACGAACTCACGGAACTTGGCATACTGGGGCAAGATCTGCTTGACCACCAGGTCCTTTTCGAAGCCACCCACGCCGAACACCTTGGCCTTGTAGATCTCTGCCATGCCCCCAACGGCCAACCGGTGGGTGAGCAGGTACTTTCCAAATAGCGTTGGTCGGAACATCAATGGCATTGTCGGGGGGACCGTCCGGACAGTCAAGCGGCCCATGGAGAGGCCAGGTGTTCATCCACGCTCAGGGGAGCCCTTTTTCGGCGCTGGTTCGCACCGAATGCACTACAATGCGCTCCGAACCACTGGCGACCCAAGATGGAAACCCTGCTGTACAGATTCCCAACTTCGGGTGTGGAGACATGGATCTGGCTCCCACCCCTGGTCATGTTCCTCATCGCCTCTGCCACCTCCATGGGGGGAGTGACCGGCGCCTTTGTCTTGCTGCCCTTCAACATGAGCGTGTTGGGGTACACATCTCCAGGGGTCAGCGCCACCAACTTCGTCTACAACATCGTGGCCATCCCCCTGGGGGTGTATCGCCACATTCGGGATGGGCACCTGGCCTGGGGGCTCTTTGCGGTGCTTGTGGTGGGCACCCTCCCGGGCGTGTTCTTGGGCTACTGGCTCCGGGTGACCTTCCTGCCCGATCCAGCGAGCTTCAAGCCCTTCGTGGGGCTGGTGCTGGCCTACCTGGCCATTCGGGTGGTGCAGGGCGCCCTGGGGGACCGCAGGGATGCCAGGGGCGGGGTTGCCCGGCAACAGGGGCGCGCCAATGCCCGCATCACAGGGGGGAGGTTTTCCCTCAGGGAGGTCTCCATTCAGTGCGAGGATGAGACCCATCGCTGCCCCACCGCTCCGGTGTTCTTTCTGTCGCTGGTGGTGGGGGTCGTGGGGGGGGCATACGGGATAGGTGGCGGTGCGGTCATGGCTCCGTTTTGCATTGCGGTCATGCGCCTGCCTCCCCACGTGGTGGCGGGATCTTCGCTGCTCTCCACCTGGGTCACGTCGGTGCTGGGCGCCCTGCTATACGCCTTCGTCCCCCTGGGTGGAGCGGGCTCCACATCGCCGGACTGGCTGCTGGGGCTCCTGTTCGGACTGGGCGGAATGGCGGGGGTCTACCTGGGCGCGCGGATACAGGGGCGGGTGCCTGCGCGAGCAGTAAAGATCATCCTGGGAGCGGCCCTGACCTTCATCGCCCTGCGTTACCTGGTGCCGCCGCTGCTTGCGCTGGTCACATGACAGGGCCTGCGGGGCGCGCTCCGCAGGCAGCGGACACCAAGCAACTGACCCTGGCCGCGGCTGGATAACAGTGGATGCCATGAGAGCACAGGACTTTACGAGAGCGCTGAGGAGCTACTTTGGCTTTGATGAGTTTCGGGAGGGGCAGCGCGCGGTGATCCAGGCGGTGATGTCGGGTCGGGACTGCCTTGCGGTGATGCCCACCGGGGGAGGCAAGTCGCTCTGCTTCCAGCTCCCGGCCGCGCTCAGGCCGGGGGTGACCCTGGTGATCTCTCCGCTCATCGCCCTGATGAAGGACCAGGTGGACAGCCTCCAGTCCACCGGCATCAGAGCCACCTTCGTTAACTCCAGCCTGGGAATGGCGGAGCAGGGGAGGCGCCTCGGGGACCTGGCCGCGGCCCGCTACGACCTGGTCTACGTGGCGCCAGAGCGCTTCCGGAGCCCCAGGTTCTTGGAGGCCGTGGTGGGCGCTGGCGTGGACCTTTTCGCCGTGGACGAGGCCCACTGCGTCTCCATGTGGGGGCACGATTTTCGCCCGGACTACCTGCAGCTTGCGGACGCCCTCCAGCGGCTGGGTCAGCCCCAGGTGCTATGCCTCACCGCGACCGCGACTCCGGAGGTGCGGGAGGACATCGTGGCGCAGCTCGCCCTTGGGGTGGCCCCGCGGCAGGCCCCGGAGGTGGTGGTGCGAGGCTTCGCAAGGCCGTCGCTGACCCTCTCCGTGAGCAAGGTACGCGGACAGAAGGACAAGCTGGCCCGTGTGCGTGGGCTGGTGGCCGAGCACCGCACGGGGATCGTCTACTGTGCCACCCGCAAGAGCGTGGAGAAGGTGTCGGGCTGGCTGGCCTCGGAGGGGGTGCGCTGCGCGGGGTATCACGCCGGAATGGGCGACGACCGGCGGCGGCGGACCCAGGAGCTGTTTGTCTGTGGAGAGGTGGACATGGTGGTGGCCACCAACGCCTTTGGCATGGGCATAGACCGGGCGGACCTCCGGCTCATCGTCCACTGGGATGTGCCCGGCAGCCTGGAGGCCTACTACCAGGAGGCGGGCAGGGCGGGTCGGGACGGCGAGCCCGCACACTGCGAGCTGCTGTACAACTACGCCGACGTTCGCACCCAGGAGTTCTTCATCGAAGGCTCGAACCCCTCGCCGGAGCTGGTGCGGAGCCTGGGCGCGGAGGTCCTCCGGCTCTGCGGGAGCGGCCCGGACCCGGTCCCCCAGGGGGCTGTGCTCGCGGCCGTGAGCAGCGGTCGTCGGGCCAATGAGATGGCCCTCTCCACCGGCCTGGGAGTCCTGGACAGGCTGGGAGTGATCCGCCGGATCTCCGAGCCCGGTGGAGGCCCCGTGGGGCTCCGCCCCGGCCCTGCGGCCTCGGAGCTGGCAGAGATGGACCTGGGCTTTTTGCTGGAGAAGGCCGAGCGGGACCGCTCCCGACTGCGGCGGCTGCTGAGGTTCGTGAGCACCAGGGAATGTCGCCACGCCACCATCTTGCGCTACTTTGGTGAGGATGGCGCCACCGGCGTGTGCGGAAATCGCTGCGACTGCTGTCTGCGACGCTCTGGAGCGGCCCGGCTGGGAGGCACCGAGCCCAGCGAGGGGCAGTGGGTAGAGATCCAGAAGGCCCTGAGCGCCGTGGCGCGGCTGGGGGGGCGCTTCGGCCAGACCAGGGTGGCCCAGGCCCTGGCTGGCTCCAGGGACCAGGCGCTGCTGCGTGCTGGGCTCCACCGCAGCTCCATCTACGGCCTGCTGGAGAGCAAGTCCATTGGAGCCATAAGGGCCCTGCTTTGCGCCCTGGAGGACGCAGGGTGCGTGGAGGCGGTGGGTGAGGAGTACCCCACGATCCGGCTCACCGAGCACGGGGCCAGGGTGATGCGGAGGCAGGCATCCGTGACCCTGGACTGGGCCACCATGGAGCCGGCGGCGGCTCACCCAGGAGGAGGCGCGGGAGCCAGGGAGACGCGCGCTCGAGGGGAGGCGCGCTCGGGCAGCGGTGACCGGCCCAGGGCCTCCCTGGCCGCGGCCGGGCCCCTGGCCCAGGAGCTCCGGTCCTGGCGAAAGGCCCGAGCCGACGCGGCTGGCAAGCCGGCCTTCACCGTCTTCTCCGACGCCACCCTCCTGGAGATTGCCAGCAAGCGTCCGGCAAGCGACGCGGACCTTCTGGCCGTAAGGGGCATCGGTCCGGCGAAGCTGGCCGCCTACGGGGAGGAGCTGCTGGCCATTGTGAGGAAACATTAGCCGCGATTGGCTGGAAATGGGGCGCCGGGTTGGGTACTGTGGGCGGAATGATCTTCGAAAACCCTGCGGAGCTCAAGGAGCGCATCGAGCATCTGAGCAGTCGTCGCGTGGGGCGTGAGCCTCCAAGAGTGTTCGAGGACACGTCGGACTACATGTCCATATTGGGCGGCAGCGTTCTGCGGCTCGCTGGCAACGACTACTTCGTGCTGGGGGACACCCGAGAGGGACGCTTCGGCATTGACGATCAGCCCAAGGTCTGGGTCAAGTACGCCCTGGATCTCACCTCCGGGGAGCACAAGATCATCAAGCTCGTCTTCTACGAGGAGTTTGAGATGGAGTACGGCTTCCTCAGGCTGCGCTTCCGTCGCAGCCCGGAAAAGGAGAGCGAGGTGCTAGACGCAGTGCGTGGGCACGACCGGTTCATGCAGGGGGACACGGTGATCGACCCTGCGGGGAACCGGGTGCGCGTCATAGACTTCATTCGGGGCAAGTCCCTCTACGGCGTGCTTCGCGACCTGGATGTGGACCACGAGCAGTATGTCCAGGAGCACCTGCCAGGCATAATGGAGCAGGTCATCGCCTGCATCGAGGCTCTGGCGGACCTGCATCGCAAGGGGCTCCACCACGGGGACGTGCGCAACGACCACATCATCTCCGAGGCGGCCACTGGCCGGTTCACCTGGATCGACTTCGACTACCACGTCAACTACTCGGACTACGACGTGTGGTCCATGGGCAATGTGCTCACCTTCGTGGTGGGCAACGGGCTTCACACCTTCCGCGGGGTGCAAAAGGAGCCGGAGCGCTACCCTCACAGGACCGGAGCGCTGGACGATGATGACGCCATCCTCTTGTCGAAGCACCGGGTGGCGAACCTGCGCAAGCTATTCCCATACATACCCGCGAAGCTGAACGAGGTGCTCCTGCGCTTCTCCTGCGGCGCGAGCCACTTCTACGAAGATCTCGACAGTCAGATCGAGGATCTGCGGGCGGTCTTCGGCTGAGGCTCAGCGGCCGCGCACGTGCTCGAGGCACACCGCTAGCAGGGTCTCCACGTGGTCGTCGTCCAGCCGGTAGTATCGGCGGCGCCCATCCTTGCGCACCCGCGCAATGCGCAGGGTGCGCAGGCGGCGGAGGTGCTGGGAGACGGAGGGCTCCGAGAGATCCAGGAGACGGGCTATCTCTCCCACCGAGCGCTCGGCGGCGTCGATGGCGTAGATGATCCTGACCCGGGTGGGATCGCTCAGGGCGGCAAAGATCTCGGAGATGTCCGAGATCTCATGCGCAGTGAGGTGGTCGCCCGTGAGGGGAGGCTCCGGCGAGGAGCGCGGGGGCTTGGGAGAGGTGGTCAACTGCCTGCCTCCCCATGGGTCAGCTCCTGTGACTCGGCATCACCTGGAGCAGCGCAGAGCCAGCCGCAGCAGTTCTGCTCCTCGGCCAGGCCGCAGCGCTGCTCCACCTGGAGGGTCACGTGGTGCAGGGGGAACAGGTCGGTGAGGTTTCCAGCGACGCGCTCTCGGAGGTCCTCGCGCTGCTCTGCGTTGAGCTCGGGCAGGGCGATGATGTGAGCGGAGAGGGCGTTGTAGCCCGTGGTAAGAGACCAGGCGTGCAGGTCTGCCACCGCGCGCACCCCATCGGTCGCGGTCACCGCGCGGGCCACGGACCTCAAGTCCACGTCCGGAGGGGTGCCCTCCAGCAGCACGTGGGAGGCCTCCCAGACGATCTTGCCCCCGCTGTATGCAATGAGCACGGCAATGAGCAGGCTCACCATGGGGTCCAGGAGCCACCATCCGGTCAGCCACATGGCGACGCCCACCAGCACCACCGCTGCGGACTGCACCGCGTCTGTAGCGGCGTGCACGTATGCCCCACGGACGTTGAGGCTCTCCCCCGAGGCTCGCGCCAGAACCAGGGCCGCCGCGGTCTGCACCACCAGCCCCACGGCGGCGATGACGATCATCGGTGCGCTGGCCACCGCGGGGGGATGCTGGAGGCGAGTGAGCGCCTCGTAGACGATGTAGCCGGAGATCCCCCAGAGGGTGACCCCGTTGGCGAGGGCCGCCAGGATCTCCACCCGCTTGAACCCGAAGCTGCGCAGGGCGTTGGATGGCCTCCTGGCGAACCACTGGGCGACGAGGGCCAGGAGGATTGCGGCCACGTCCGTGAGCAGGTGAGCGGCGTCGGCCAGAAGGGCGAGGCTGCGGGAGAGGAGGCCGCCCACCAGCTCGGCGACGAAGATGCCAGCCAACAGCAGCAGGGCCAGGGACAGGGCCCGCCGGCTGGCCGAGCGGAAGTCGTGATCGTGGGCTGCGTGGTCGTGTCCGTGACCCTTGTGGGCACCCTCTGGGGCGCGGTCTCCCCCTACCGCTGTGCTCGGCGAGGAGACGCCACCAGCGCCTGCAGGGACCTTGCCGCAAGGGCAGGGAGGCTGGTCCGTCGAGGGGACGGGGCCCTCGGTCCGGCGGGGAGGGGGTCGATGCCCGTGATGAGGTGTGTCGTGAAGGGGAGGTGTGTCGTGGGTCTCGCCCATTGGCTGGCTCTTTCTGTGGTAGCGCTCTGGATGCCGCTCTGGATGCCGCTCTGAATGCCGCTCTGAATGCCGCTCTCGGGTTGAACCACGAGAGGAGTGTATTTAAATACCTGCTTAACTGCTTACATGTTGCATCTGATCCGTCGCCCTGTCAACTCGTTTTCATCCACGTGGCCAGGGTCTGCTACTTCTTGACCAGGAGGGAGAGCTCCTCTGAGAGCTGCGAGGGGAGCAGGCGGATCAGCCAGTCCTCGGGGCTGAGCTTGGAGGGGTTGGAGAGCGCCGAGGTGTTGACCTCCAGCACCTGCCCGGAGAGGGGCATGGCGATGCCGTGGTTGTCCCCCTCCTCGGTACACAGGCGCACGGAGATGTAGCCCTGCTCGATCATGTCCAGCTCATCCGGCCACTCACAGGCGCGCACATCCCCCACGGCGCTCAAGAAGTCGGGCTCGGCACCCACCAGGAAGGTGCCGTCCTGCTGGTACTGGGCCCAGGCGTGGTGAGGGAGGGCCACCACGTCCCCGGGCGCGAGATCCGCCAGCTTGGGCGCGTCCTCCTGGGGCACCGTGTCTCGCTCTGCGCGTCCCTCCTCCAGCCGGAGGGCGCGCTTGACCGGCGCCAGGAGCTCCTTGCGGGTGTAGGGTTTGGCGATGTAGTCCATGGCGCCCAGGCGCAACGCCTGGACCGCGGTGCGGATCGTGGGGTAGCCGGTGATCATGAGCACCGGCGGCTTGACTCCCTGATCGGTCATGGCTCCCAGGAGCTCGATGCCGTTCATGCCGGGCATCATGAGGTCGGTGATGACCAGGTCGAACTGCTCCGAGGCCAGGCGCGCCAGGGCGTCCTTTGCGGTGAAGGCGCTCTCCACCGAGAGCCCCAGACGGGAGAGGATCTTCCGCAGGCTGGCGTGGACGACCTCCTCGTCGTCCACCACCAGGATCCGACGTGGGCTTTCTTCGCTTGTGCTCGTCATGGTTCGCTCCCTGATCTCTATCAGCCGTGATCTCTATCCGCCGTCTGACTCCTGCGCGCTTGGGAGATAGACTGTAAAGTTTGAGCCCTGCCCGGGGGTGCTGTCCAGCGTGATCTCGCCGTGGTGTCGCTCGATGATCTTCTGCACGGCCGCCAGGCCCAGACCGTTGCCCTGGGCGCCCTTGGTGGAGAAGAATGGCTCGAAGATCTTCGCCTGGTTGTCCGGGGAGATACCCACGCCGTGGTCGATCACCTCGATGGCCACCTTGCCCCCCTCCGGGGCAAGAGTGCGTAGCTTGATGGTGCCGTTGCCTCCCATGGCGTCCCGGGCGTTAATCACCAGGTTGAGGAGCACCTGCTGGAGCTGGTTGGGGTCCCCCCGGGTGATGAGAGGGCCCTGAGCCAGGTCCAACTCGAATACAATGTCGTGGAAGGCGGGCTGCTTCTGCACCAGGTTGAGGGTGCGCCGGATCACCGCCTCCAGGCTCAGCGTCTGCGTGTTGGGCCTGCCCTGCCGTGAGAAGTCCAGCAGGTCCCGCACGATCTGCCGGCAGCGGATGGTCTCCCGAAGGATCACGTTGAGATCCTCGGCGAGCTGCGAGCCATCCTCGGCGTCCTCCAAGAGCTCCTCGGTGAAGGTGAGCACTCCGGTGAGTGGGTTGTTCAGCTCGTGGGCCACTCCTGCGGCCAGCTTGCCCACCGCCGCGTGCTTCTCGGTCTGGACCAGCTCCTGCTGCAGGCGCCTGGTCTCTGTGACGTCTCGGGAGACGGTGCAGATGCCCACGGGCTCGTCCTTGTAGTTTGTGAGCACCAGCCGCTCGGACATGAGCACCCGGTCCCGTCCGTGGAGGGAGAAGATCTCCTCGTGGGTCACGTGGCGGCCCTGGAGGATGGCGGCGTTGTCGTGCCTCCGAAAGAGCTCGGCCACCTCGCCCGGGAGCACCTCGTGGTAGCTGCGTCCCAGCATCATCTCCACGTCGAAGCCGTAGAAGGCGGAGGCGGCCGGATTGATGAGCTGGAAGCGACCCTCCAGGTCGCGGATGGTGATCAGCCCGTGCACCGCCTCCAGGATCTGCTCAAAGCGTCGGGCCGCCTGCTCGGTCTCGCGCTTGAGGAGCACCTGCTCGGTCACCTCCCGGCTGGTGACCACCACGCTCACGTGTCCCCGCCGGTCGGTGATGCGGTTGGCGGTGATCTCGTAGTAGCAGTCGTCCTCGGTGCAGGCGCTGTCGAGGCAGCTATGGTCCTGGATCACCGTGAGGGGCTCCCCGGTTGCGAGCACCACCTCCCGGGGGCAGGTGGTCATGTCGCAGTCTGCTCCCCCGTTGGCGGCGGAGGCCACCTCAAAGCAGGGCCTGCCGGCGATCAGGTGCTTTCGGAGCCCGGTGATCTCCTCGAAGCGACGATTCACCCGCTCGATTCGTGCGCTCTCGTCGATCACCATGACCGAGTCGGGCAAGCTGTCCAGGATCTCCTGGAGGCGCCGCTGGTCCTCCCGGATGTCCATCTCCAGCCGGATCCTCTGCTCCAGCTCGTCCAGCAGGTGCTGGGCGACCTCGTCCAGATCCCAAAACACCCGGGCCATGTAGTGGTCCATGACCCGAACGTGGTGTGGCACCCGGGCGAAGATCTCGTCCCGCACCTCGTCCAGCCCCGTGAGCTCGATGACCATCTCCAGGTCTGGGAGGCCCAGCGCCTCTTGCAGGTCCGTGAAGGTGTCCCAGCCCTGCTGTCGCGCAAAGACCATGCCGGGGGCCTCGGGGTTCTTGTCCACAACGCCCACGATGTTCATACTGAGGGTGGTGAGCCGGTTGCCCGTCACCAGCTCAAGCACTGCCTGGCACCCTTTGCCCGCTCCAACGATTACTGTCTTCATGGCCTGTCTTTTGGCGGCGACCCCGTCAGCTAGCAGAGAGCGGAGTATAGCAGATAGTCCGGGGGGATGGTGGGCCAGAACCTTGGCGACGAGGTCGACGGCTTCCTCGTAGGCGTACACGCCGACATGCGAGGCGCCCGACCCCCGTCAAACTGGCTCAAGTCCCTGGGGAGCTTCCGGGTCCATTTGCGGCAAGACCTGGGGCGTCACGACAGTTACCCGCCTCGATGTACACCTCGGCGTGGCGCCGGGACCAGCTCGGGTCGTCCGTAACGAGCCTGCAGAGGTTGCGGTCACGCCCGATCAGGATCCGCGGGTTCCGCTCGTCGATCTGCGCCACGGCGGCGCCCATTCTCAGAGTGACGTTGAATGGCACATCAGCCTCCGGCCTGTTGCGGGCACACGACGGTGCCGTCCCTGGTTGCCTGAGAAGTACCTATCAAGAAATCCCCACGCAGTTTGTCGACCACGGTCGACCTTGTCATTTGTTTTCTGGGATCGATGAACAGCTCGGGCAGGCCTCCCGGCTCCCGGTGGAAGAACTCACGCATCGCGTCGGTGAAGTTCCGCTTCCGCTGCAGGGTCTTGTTGATCTGGGGACGGATCATCTTGTCGCGCAGGGCCTACTTGACGCAGTCTTTGTAGCGGGGGTATTTGTGTGCGTTCTTTCGAATGATCTCGAGAGTCTTCCCGCATTCCTTGGCGATTCTCGCCCGGGCGGCCGGATCCTTCAGGGAGTTCCTTTGGGCTTTTCTGATCACGTGCAAGGTCCTCAGCAGGTTGGCGCCGCCGGGCGCTGGCAGCTTCTTTGCGGAGCATCGGGTGTAGGCATCCAGAGCGTCGCAGGTGTCCACGCCGAGACTGGCATCGATATCCGACTGCGGCGTGATGCCGGAGCCGAAGCTTGTCTGGCCGACCCGGCACCACATCACTGTCCAGGCCGCGCCGCGTTGTCGGACCCAGCACAGGAAGGGGTCGGCGCTGCCGTAATTGCCCATCTCTGTGCGCATGGTGACAATCATCCAGCCGCTCGCCGTAACCCCCAGTATCGACCGCTTGATGGTGCACTCGCCTATCCTGACGACCTCAATGATCTGCTCGCCCTTGCATGGAGGCCTGCGGGCCAGCTTATCGGTCAGAAAGTGGTGGATGGCCCGTTCCAGATTTGCGGAAAGGGTGTTGGGGGTCCCGGCCACCGGCCGGCCACCGGCGTCTGGGCTGGGCCCGGCGCTCTTGGGCTTGCACCCCGGAGCGGCGAGCGTTCCGACCACCCAGACCGCGCTCAGGAGGGCCGACGCCCAGCGGTCGTTCAGCAGATATTGTATGCCGCGAGGCCACATGCTCGGCATCCTCCGGCTATTCGGGCTGTCCAGGGCTGCTGGGATCGAATGGTCCCACCTTGGCACTGGCAGTGATGAACGCTTCGCTCACCGTTTGTCCGCCTGCCATGGCCGCCGAGAACGCTTTGACCCAGTTGCCACCCCAGACGATGCCAACCTTGCCGGTGAAGCCGATGTAGACCGCCGCGCCAGCGGTTTTCACGAAGGCCTTGTAAAGCGGGGTCACAGCCTGGATGTCGGATAACCCATAGCACGCGGAGTTGAGCACGATGGCCCGGTCGAAGGCGATGTAGTGCTCGATGAACCGGGGCGTGATCACGTAGCTTCGCGTCGTCGAATTGGGCATCCAGACGATCAGCCTCTCCTGGAGGATGTCGGCGCGGTATTTGCCCCCCGGATGATTCCAGTCGGTGTCATGGGCCGGTTCCTCGGTCTGGATGCATCCGCTCCCCTCGCTCTCCCCCAGAAACGTGTGGATGCCCCCGTGTGAGTTGATGAACACGAGACCGTAGTCGCTCATGGAGCGGAACTGTCGAACAGCGGCAAACTCGTTGATGTACCCGTGAACGGGGTCGAGCCTGGGACAGCGCGCTAGCTTCAAATCCTCGCCGACGACGTCTCTCACATGCGCGTTGGCGTTGTCTTTGTATCGCCACTCATCGTAGAAGGGCTCGAGAATCACGGCCTTGGGAACCCGGATCTGGGGATTGGACATCGTGCCCCGGGGCCCGGCCCCGAGGCCGAAGGGGATGGCGCGGTTCTCAGAAATCGATACTCTCCCATCTTCTCAGGCACTTGAACAGTGGCCGCCTACCCTTTCGCACCCTTGCTATGGCTTTTTCAGCACATCGTGGGTGCCAACCCGTCGTAGAATGATCACATTCTTTTCCCATTGAAACGTGATCCTATAGCCTTGTGAAACACGGATCTCGAAAAGTTGATCTGTTCCCTTCATGCGTTTGGTGTGAAGAGATGGATGTCGTGGATCTTCAAAGAGACGGCGAAGAGCAGTCTTGGCACGTTCTCGTAGGTTCTCAGGCAAGGCTCTAAAGTCCTTGCTAAAGCGACCAGTGCGGACAATTTTCATCCATCTAGCTGTTTATCAGAATCCAAATCAGCAATTAGGTCTTCGATATCGTCAAATGTCTCTACACGCCCTTCAGCAATATCCTTGCTCGCCTCACTTTCACCTTCCTGCCACTCAGGCGTCCAAAAATATGCCTGGTCACGATCAATGAGTTTTTGACGTACAAAGACAATCTTGCCGTTTTCGACATAGCCTTCCAGATACTCTCCAATCTCTAGTCCGAGTTTTTCGAAAACAGTCCTTGGGATGGTGACCTGGTGCTTGGTGCTGATGCGTACAGCCATGTTGTATTGATTCTCCTTGTTACTTGCAGTCATGCCTACTTGGTTACTTTCTTACTGTAAGCATAGCAACAATTAACCGAAGAGTCAATACTGAGTTTTGTTGTTTTAGACAACTTGTGAAAACCCACTGGTCAATCGCTTGAACAGTGGGTACATGGTTGCCGCCGATGGCAGGAACCACTTGGCGAACTACGGCTGAAACGGCGCTTGTCACCAGAAGGGTGCGGGTGCGAACGGCTCAGGTTGACGTAGCAAGTTGACCAGCCACTGGACGAAATCGACCCCTTGCTGACGCGTGCTGACATGAATGCTGGTCAACACCTCAAGCGTGCGGGCGCCGGATTCCGTCCGATTGCAGCCTCCCCGTTTCCGGGTCACCACCGCAGGCCGTATCTGTCGCTCGGCATGGTTGTTCGTCGCCGGTACCCGTTCATCCCGGATGCAG
>JAJRWW010000066.1 GCA_024276595.1 Myxococcota bacterium | reverse complement strand
GCAGGGGCAAGGGCAAGGGCGATGGCCCGGGGGGTCGGGCATCTTCGGGCTCGGCGGGGGCGGGGAGGCTGCCGCCCATAACCATCACGCGCCAGCGGAACCTGGTCTTTACCTATCGCCAGGGGGGGGAGTTTCGCACCGTCACTTCAATGGACAAGATCCCGGCGGAGCGGAGGGGATGGGTGAGGGTCCAGGACCCGAAGGTGCCGGCGGTGGGCTCACGGTACGTGTACGTGGCCGACCTGCGCAAGGCCGACTCGAAGGGGGCCTTCCCGTACAAGGTCCTCACCCGGCGGCAGTTTCTGGAGGGGAGCTCGCTTCCCTCCATGGGCGTCCCGGGCGTGGCCAGGGGAGCCTCGGCCATGGGCAAGGTGGTGCTCTACACCCGCCCTGGCTGCGGCGCATGTGACCGGCTCAGATCCTACCTCAGCTCCCGTGGGGTGGTTTTCCAGGAGAAGAACGTCCAGACAGATCCGGCCGCGGCGGCAGAGCTCAAGGCCAAGGCTGCCAGGCTTGGGTTTCCGGTGGGGGTAGTGCCTGTTGTCGACATCAACGGTGAGATCGTCGTGGGCTTTGACATCCGAAAGCTGGAGAGTCTTCTCAGGAGGCGCGTATGAGCTTGCATAGTAGTGATTTGCTCTTGGGGGATCTCCCCTGTACACGTCCGCCGCACGGTCCTCCTTCCCGGTCGCCTGGTGGGTGGGAGAGGAGGCGCCTGGGCGCGGTGCTGGTGGGGCTTGTTGCCCTTGGGCTGGTGTGGGGGGCTGCGCCCGACCGGGCAGAGGCCAAGCTGCTGGAGCTGCAGCTCCGGATCTACGGTGGCGGCCTCGCGGGGCTGTACGGGACAGAGAGCTTCGACCCGGCGGCCACGGATCCGGCCCTGCGCGACCTCTCCGGCGAGGACTTCTTCAAGGCCCGGACGGGGGGGTTCTTTGGGGGCTCCCTCAACGTGGAGGTGCTCTTCGTGGACCTCACCTACGAGTTTTACCAGCTCGTGGACGACCACGGCATGGGCAACACCCTCAACAACTTTCTCGTCGGCTTCGACTGGGACTTCAAGGCGGGGGAGAAGTGGCTGGTGACGCCATACCTGCTGGCCGGCTTCGGCCTGGCCACCAAGAACAATAGCTGGCTGGCCAAGGAGCACCCGCAGATCGGGCTCGCGGACCTGGAGAGCCGCCTGGTCATGGTCCGTGTCGGCCTGCAGATCGAGTACAAGCTGGGGCGCTTCTTTCGACTGGGGTTCGACCTGGGCGCCGGGTACCACTACGGGATCAACACCGTGACGGCTGCCAACGACCTGGATGGACATTCCCACGGCTTTCACATCATCGGGAACGTGAACCTGGCCTTCGTGTGGAACGTCTTCCAGCGCAAGAAGCCCAAGGAGCCCAAGGTCATCATTATCAAGTCCGGGGTCGGCGCCGAACCGGGCCCAGGCTCGCCCGGCCCTGAGGCTGATGGTCGCTTCCCGAGGGAGACCCCCGCCGGAGGCGCTGGTGTGCCGAGGGGTGGGACACCCGGTGGGACGCCCGGCAAGACCGTGGGCACGGACAAGTCCACCAAGCCTGCGGGGCCGAGCACGCCTCCTCGCACCAAGGCGCGCAAGAAACCGGCGCAGAAGCCCAAGAGCCGTGCGCGGGAGAGGCGCAACGCTCCCGATGAAGTGGAAGCCATCCCCAGGGAGAACCTGGACACCCCCACCCCGTGAGGCGGGGATCCCTGGATGCCATGAGTGCAACCAAGAAGCGCACCCCACGGCTCGGCGCCCAGGCTCGGGTCCATGGGCGCTGCGCGGGCCCTGTGCGCTGGGCCATGCTCGCCGCGCTCCTCGCGGCTTGCTCTGGCCCACCATCGAGCTCGCCCACCTGTCCGGGGGATCCCAGGTGCATCTGCGACGCAACCGGCATCTACGCCCTCTGCGGCGATCATCGCTGCGACGACGCCCTCGAGACCTGTGAGAGCTGCGAGGAGGACTGCGGCTCCTGCGAGTGGGAGTGCGGCGACGGCCTCTGCCAGGCCACGGAGACATGTCTGAGCTGCCCCCAGGACTGCGGAGACTGTGGCGGTTGCGGCGACTTCATCTGCGAGGCGGACGAGGACTGCGAGGGCTGCCCCCAGGACTGTGGCCTCTGTCCGGTGGGATGCGGGGACGGCACCTGCCAGCTCGACGAGGACTGTGAGGGCTGCCCCCAGGACTGTGGGGAGTGTCTCCCGGCCTGTGGAGACGGCCTCTGTCGTGCCCCGGAGGGCGAGAGCTGCGACACCTGCCCGGCCGACTGTGGCGCCTGCCCCCTTTGGTGCGGAGATGGGGTCTGCGACCCCTCCAGCGGTGAGCACTGCGCGAGCTGCCCCGATGACTGCGGCCCCTGCGCGGGCGAGGGCGGCTGCTCGCCGGACCCGGGGCCGGGCTGTGGTGGTTGCGCTTGCGAGTCCTGCGTGTGCGCCCTGGATCCCTTCTGCTGCGCCTCCGGCTGGGACCCCGCCTGTGTCGCCCTCTGCATGGATCCCTGCGGGGAGAGCTGCGGTCCCACCTGCGGGGACGGCGCTTGCGATCCGGACGAGGACTGCTCGAGCTGCGAGGCCGACTGCGGCGTCTGCCCGGTGGTCTGTGGGGACGGACAGTGCCAGGTCCCCGCCGGTGAGAACTGCTGGAGCTGCGAGGCCGACTGCGGCCAGTGCGGGGGCGGCGACGGCTGCTCGGAGACGGCGGCTCCTGGGTGTGGCGGCTGCCCCTGCCAGGCCTGCGTGTGTGCCCAGGACCCCTACTGCTGCTCCGTGGAGTGGGACGCCACGTGCGTCTCCCGGTGCGTGGCTTGTAGCCAGGTGTGTCCACCGGCCTGCGGGGACGGGCAGTGTGATGCAGCCGAGGGGGAGCACTGCGTGAGCTGCGAGGCTGACTGCGGTGTCTGCGGCCAATGCGGGGATGGCCTCTGCAGGAGCGGCGACGGCGAGGACTGCGCGAGCTGTGAGGCCGACTGCGGGGAGTGCCCGCCAGACTGCGGAGACGGGGCCTGTGATCCGGTCGCTGGCGAGCACTGCGCGAGCTGTGTTGAAGACTGCGGCGCCTGCGACGGAGCGGATCCCTGCTCCGTGTCCGTGGGGGTCGGCTGTGGAGGCTGCGCCTGCGAGTCCTGCGTGTGTGCCCTGGATCCATACTGCTGCTCGGTGGCCTGGGATGTCTCCTGCGTGGAGAGCTGCCAGAACGTCTGCGGTGGTGACTGCGCCGGTCCCGACTGTGGCAACGGCGCCTGCGATCTGGGCGCGGGGGAGTGGTGCGCCACATGCGGGGAGGACTGCGGCGCTTGCGGGACCTGCGGCGACGGGTTCTGCCAGGTCTCCGCCTTCGAGGACTGCACCACCTGCGCGCCCGACTGCGGCACCTGTGGGGGCTGCGGCGACGGTGTGTGCGATCTCGACCAGGGCGAGGACTGTACCAACTGCCTGGCAGACTGTGCCACTTGCTACCGCTGCCCCAACGGCGAGTGTGAGCTGGAGCGCGGGGAGACCCCCAGCATCTGCCCCGCCGACTGCTACTGCGGAGACCTGGTGTGCGACCGGGCCAGCGGCGAGGACGCCCTCGTTTGCCCCAGCGACTGCTTCTGTGGCAACGGCGCTTGCGAGCCCGAGGACGGCGAGACCGAGTCGCTGTGCTGGGTGGATTGCTACTGCGGCGACGGCCTCTGTCGCTGGCAGCTCACCGGCGAGACCTGCGAGACCTGTCCAGACGACTGCGGTGACTGCGAGGGCTCATCCGACGGCTGCACGGCCACCCCGGGGGAGGTGGGCTGCACCGGGTGTAGCTGCCTGAGCTGCGTGTGCGCCATGGACCCTCGCTGCTGCGCCGAGGAGTGGAGCGACGCCTGCGTGACCCTGTGCAGCCAGTCCTGCGGGCAGACGTGCCAGTGACTCTCCGGCTGGCCGTGGTGCTGCCCCTTGCGGTGGCTCTCGCGTACGCCGGCTGCGAGCGCAGGATCGGAGGGAGCTTCTCCAAGGGGAGGGGGCGCCAGGGGGGCGCCCATGGAGCGGCCGCTCAGGATCCTCATGGCTCCAGAGCTGACCAGAGGAGCCGGCCGCGGCCCGGGGGCGCTGCTCGGCGAGTTCTGGTGTTCTCTGCGAAGTGGTGCCCTTCCTGCAGCAGGCTGCACAAGCAGGTCCTCGCTGCGCCGGAGGGAGCCAGGCTCCTGGAGGGGATCCCCCTGGAGATGGTGGACT
>JAJRWW010000667.1 GCA_024276595.1 Myxococcota bacterium | reverse complement strand
TCCACCCCCGGGAGGCGGGTGGCCACGAGCCGACAGCCGCACGCCAGGGCCTCCACGAGCACCAGCGGGACGCCCTCGAAGAACGAGGGCAGCACGCAGAGGTGGCACCGCCGCAGAAGGTGGGCCAGGTCGGGCTGGGAGAGCTGGCCGTGTTGTACGACCCCAGGGGCCATGGCGCTCATGCGGTGGCGGAGCTCGCCTGCCTCGGCGCCTGCCCCTCCGCCCGCCACGTGCAGGGTGATCTCCGGCTGGTGGCGGCGCAAGATCTCCAGGGCGTCCAGGAGCCATGGCAGCCCCTTGGCGTTGCTGTACTTGCCCACGTACACCATGTGAGCGGGCGCCGCAGGGCTCCGGCCCCTCGGGTGGAACAGGTCCTCCCGGTACCCAGCGCCCACCACCTGGATCCTGGCGCGGTCCACTCCCAGGGCGCTGGCCAGCTCCGCGGCGTGGCCCTCGTGGAGGGTGGCGAAGCGGTCGGCCCTGGCGCAGCCGCGGCGCACCTGATCGGCCAGGTGGGGGCACGTGGCCGCCTGGCGCAGCCCTGTGGCGTGGCAGTGCAGCACCAGGGGCGTGCGTGGGGCCACGTCCTTGACCAGCGAGCCCAGGATCCAGACGTGGTGGCAGTGGATGATGTCCGGGTTGACTGCTTCGACGACCTGGGCCAGGTGGCGCCTCCAGGCGCTGCCATAGGCGGCGAGCTGCTGCTCGCTCATGCTGGAGAAGACTGTGCTCGGGTAGGGCATCACGTCGCTCATGCCGGGCAGGGGGAAGGCAACCGGGGCTGAGCCGAAGACGAGGGGGTGCAGGTGCCCTGCGGGGAGCCCAGAGAAGGTGGGAGATGGATCGCCAGCGTTTGTGCCCACCACCACGTGCTGAACCCACCGCCTGGACATGCCCGCCACCAGCGCGTCCAGGGTGACGCCGCTCCCGGTCAAGGAGGGGCGCTGGGAGAGCAGGTGCAGGACCGTGGGGGGCATGGCTGGGGGAGTCGGCTCAGACCTCTACGGCCATGCCGTCCCGGGCGAAGAAGAGAGGCAGCTCGGGCACGGCCTTGCGGATGCTCCGCTCCAGCTCCAGCAGGTCGTCGTCATCCCGCATGGGATCGTGGTGGGTGATGGCCACCCTGTCCACGCCAGCCTCCGCGGCCAGCAACTGGATGTGCTCCATGACCCCGTGACCCCAGCCTCTCCGCGCAGGGTACTCGCTGGCTCTGTACTGTCCGTCCACCACCAGGAGGTTCGCCCCCCGGTAGGCATCCACCTGGCGCGCCCGCGCCGGATCGCTCGCCTCCGGGTCAGTCTCGTTGTCCGTGGAGTAGTACAGCACCCTGCCTCCGGCGCTCACCCGGTAGCCCCAGCTCCCCCCGGGATGCTCCTGGACCAGTGCTGTGATGTCGAAGGGCCCGGAGGTGATGCCTCCCTCGGCCAGGGTCTCAAAGCGGATGTCCGCCGACAGGTCGGCGAAGTCCACCGGAAACACCTCGGTGGCCATCTGCTTGTTCAGCACCTTCTCCAGGGGGCTCCGAAGCTGCGTCGGAGCATAGATGGTCACCTGGAACCCCTCGAGGAAGAGGGGGGTGAAGAAGGGCAGGCCCTGGATGTGGTCCCAGTGCAGGTGAGAAAACAGCAGGACCGAGGCGGAGGGGCCCTCCTCGGTGAGCACCAGGCCCAGCTCTCGGATGCCGGTGCCAGCGTCCAGGATGAGCCGGTGGCCCTCGGCGAGGACCTCCACGCAAGCGGTGTTGCCACCGAACTTCTCAGTGGCTCTTCCGGGGGTTGGCACCGAGCCGCGGGTGCCCCAGAACTTCACTCGCATCTGGTCCTACTGCTCCTTCCGCGGCACGTCCAGGTCCGCCATCTCGTAGAAGGCCACGTCTGTCTCTCCCACGGTGATGATGTCACCGTTGGTAAGGCGACACTCCAGCACCGGAGTGTGGTTCACCTGGGTGCCGTTGGTGGAGCCAAGATCCATGAGCACGTGGCCCCCCGGGGCCGCCTTCACCACGAAGTGTCTCCGGGAGGCGGCCGGATCGTCCAGGATGAGGTCCGCGTCGTCGGACCGCCCGGCGTTCACCGGTCTGCCTTCGAGATCCACCTCCTGGCCCACACCGACCCCGCGGACAATCCTCAGCCGGGATCGGCGCTTGACCACGATGGTGTCCATGGGCCTGGCCACAGAGACCTGTGTCTTGTCGTTTTTCATACGATACAGGGCGCGCCGAGCAGCCGGCCCGGAACTCCCCTAACCGTAATGTCAAACGGTTCCAGTCGCAAGACCTTAGCTTCTGGCTTCGATCCATAGTGATGCCGCCCGGGAGCACCGCCGCCCCTGGGCCTGCGCTCTGGCAGCTCCCGGTCTGAGGCTTGCTCGGCCAGCCCATCCACATTGGCTATCACCAGGGTTTCACGGCCGGTTTGTACTTGCCGCTCGAAGAAGGTCACGCCCTCATGGCTCAGCCCACGCCGTGCCGCTCGCTGAGCCGTCTCGAGCGCCTTCTCCTGACCTTGGGACAGGGCCGCCAGCGCCCCAGCAGCCCGCTCGCGCGCCTCGGTGGTGACATTCATCCTCTCCTTGGATGTGGATGGACAGACCCAGTTGATGCGCCGCTCCTTTTTGAGCCACCACAGCAGGTCGCCGTCGAGGAAGCCTCGGTCCAGCGCAATACTTACGATCC
>JAJRWW010000666.1 GCA_024276595.1 Myxococcota bacterium | reverse complement strand
GATGGGGATGGGCTGGGAGAGTGCGTGTGGGTGGGCTGCTTCCCCGGTCACCACGACAACAACGGAGATCCCTCCGACGGTTGCGAGTACGCCTGCCAGGAGACCGGCGGGGGCACCGAGATCTGCGACAACCTCGACAACGACTGTGACGGGGTGGTGGACGACGGCTTCGACCTGCAGACCGATCCCAACAACTGCGGGAGCTGTGGCTTCGTGTGCGTTTTCTTCCAGGGACAGGGGAGCTGCAGCGGCGGGATCTGTGAGCTCTCGGGCTGCAACCCGGGCTACGTGGACAAGGACGGAAATCCCAACAACGGCTGCGAGTGCATGGTCACCGGGGCTGTGGACCTTTGCGATGGGGTGGACAGCGACTGCGATGGCCAGATAGACGAGGACGCCCCAGCGGGCGCTCCCTGCTACACGGGCCCCACCGGATGCACGGAGACCTCCCCGGGGGTTTTCTCCTGCGTGGGGGAGTGCTCCGCCGGGCAGCTCGGGTGCGTGGGCGGCATCGAGCAGTGCACCGGCGAGCAGGGGCCGGTCGGGGAGCTCTGCAACGGGCTCGACGACGACTGTGACGGCACCGTGGACGACGGGTTCGACTTGCAGTCGGACCTCGCCAACTGCGGATCCTGTGGCAACTCCTGCTTTGCCAGCTCCCCGGCCAACGCCTACACAACGGGCTGTGTCGCTGGCGCCTGCCAGTTCGCCTGCCTGCCCGGGTTTGTGGACAGCAACGCAGACCTCATGGTCCCGGGCGGGGATGGCTGCGAGTACGTCTGTAGCCAGACGGCGCCCCCGGACACGGAGTACTGCGACGGCGTGGACAACGACTGCGATGGTGCCGTGGACGAGGCGGTGGACCTGGTCGCTGCGCCGGCAAACCTGTGCAAGAGTCAGGCGGGGACGCCCTGTGTGAACGTGCCCACCGTTTGCACCACCGGGGTGCTGGGGACCACCTGGTACTGCCAGTATCCCCCTGGAGTGGAGACCGACCCGGCCAACCCGAACCAGGTGCTGGCCAACGAGACCCTCTGCGACACCATTGACGGAAACTGCGATGGCAACGTGGACGAATCATTCTCGCCAGGCGTGGGCCAGCCATGCGACGATGGCCAGCTCGGCCTCTGCCGCTCCACCGGCACCTACCAGTGCAACGGGACCCAGGACGGCGTGCAGTGCGTGATTGACACCCCTGGGTCGTCCCCGACCCAGGAGATCTGCAACGAGGTGGACGACGACTGCGACGGGTTGGTGGACGAGTCCTTCGCCAACCCGGGCACCAACCCATCCTATGTCCAGGACGACGTGGTCACCGTGACGGTGGCTGGACAGACCGTGCGGGTGTTCGCCTACGAGGCCTCGCGGCCCAGCGCCACGCCGGGCGACGAGGGGAGCGGGACCCAGGTGCGTGCTTGCTCGCGGCCCGGGGTACGACCCTGGTCCCGGGTCACCTACGAGCAGGCGCAGCAGGCGTGCCAGATGGCCGGGATGTCCCTGTGCGGCGACCTGGAGTGGACCGAGGCCTGCGACGGGCAGGCTGGGTCCTGGGTGTACCCCTACAGCAGCTCCACCTATGCGCCCGGCGCCTGCAACGGCGAGGACGCCGGCAACTCGGGTCCGGTTGACACCGGCTCCATGGGCTCGTGTCTCTCGGACGGCTGGCAGGTGTACGACCTGTCGGGCAACCTGCGGGAGTGGACCGATGACCTGGTGACGTACACCTCGGACGGCAAGGCCGTCTACACCGTGCGGGGCGGCTCCTACAGGGACCTGGAGGGCGGCCTGCGCTGTGACTTCCGCTCCTCCGCCCTCGTGGAGGACGCCTTCGCGGCCAACGTGGGCTTCCGCTGCTGCAGCCGCTGTGGAAACGGCGTGCTGGAGGCTGGCGAGCAGTGTGACGACGGCAACCTGACCAACGGGGACGGCTGCTCGGCCACCTGCGGCGCGGACACCTGCGGCAACGGTGTGATCGAGGCCAACGAGGACTGCGACTGCGGCACGAACCCCGGGAGTCTCCCAGGCGGGTGCATCGCGATAAACGGGGCCCCTGAGGCCAACTGCACGGTCAACTGCCAGACCCCCGAGGAGCGCTGTAGCTCCCTGTACCCCCAGGACCAGGACGGCGACGGCAGCGCCAGCGACTGCGCCGACGCAAACTGCATCGGGACCTGGTGCTCAGACGTCACCGACGACGACGGGGACGGCTTCTCCGAGGAGGATGGCGACTGCGACGATGGCGACCCCAACGTGAGCCCGGCGGCGGACGAGGTCTGCGGCAACCTCATCGACGACAACTGCAACGGCTTCGTGGATGACGCCGAGCCGGACAAGGACGGGGACGGGGAGCTGCGCTGCGTGGGGGGGGTGCAAAACGACTGCGACGACTGGGATCCGAATGAGAGCCCCGCGCTCATCGAGATCTGCGGCGATGGCCTGGACAACGACTGCGACGGCATAACGGACGCGGGCTGCGCCACGCCCTGTGAGATCGCCGCCTTCGACCGGAGCTACAGGGGCTGCGAGTACTACCTGGCCACCACCATGAGCTCCCTGCTGTCGTCGAGCTTCAACAACAACTTCGGCGTGGTGGTGCACAACCCCAACAGCTCGGCGGTGACCGTGACGATAACCAAGGGAGGGTCGACCATAACCACGCAGACCATCAACCCCAACCAGGTCAACACCTTCCTGCTGGACTTCGATCTGGGCCTCAAGAACACCACGGACACGGTGCTCTTGGTGGTGGACGGGGCCTACCGGCTCACCTCCACCCTGCCGGTGACGGTGTACCAGTTCAACCCCTTCGACTACTACAACGGGAGCTTCTCCTACTCCAACGACGCGTCCCTGGTTCTGCCCAAGCACGTGTTTACCCCCAACTACATGATCACCACCAGGCCCACCTTCTGGAACACATCCCCCGGCTTCTTTGCCATCCTGGGAACCGGGAACAACACCCTCGTGGAGGTGACCTTCAATGGCCACGCCTGGAACGGCCCCGACCGAGGTCAGGTCCAGACCTACACTCTGAACGACGGCGACGTGCTGCAGGTGCCCTCCCGCGACTGCACCGCTGGCGCCTACGCCTACTGCAGCTCAGACTACGACCTCACGGGGACGCGGATCAGGGTGCTCAGCGGCGAGCCGGTGGGGGTCATCAACGGCCACAACTGCCTGTATCTGCCCGCAACCGATTGCTGCTGCGACCACATCGAGGAGTACCTGTTCCCCTCCGAGACCTGGGGCAAGGACTACGTGGTGCCGGTCACCGCCTACGCCCTGGAGAACCAGTACCGGGTGGTGTCGAGCGCCAACAACAACCTCGTGACCTTCACCCCAGACGTGGAGGGCAGCGGCGGGGTCACCCTGAATCAGGGCGAGGAGGTCACCTTCCAGACCACACAGGACTTCTCCGTGAGCTGCTCCGAGCCCTGCGTGGTGACCCAGTTCATTCTGGCCGACAACTACTTCGGACCCACCATTGACAGCGATCCGGCCATGGGTCTGATGGTGCCGGTGGAGCAGTATCGCAGGGACTACACCTTCCAGGTGCCCTCCTCCATGACGCTCAACTACGTGACAATCGTAAAGCCCGTGGCCATGTCCGGGGTCCCGGCCCCCACCGTGTACCTCAACGGCGTGGCCATTCCGGAGACGGCCTTCAGCCCTGCCATAGGCACATCTTACCTGGGGGTGGCCCGCATCGACCTCACCACCGGGTATCCGGGGGTCTACGGCTTCACGGTCGACTCGGATCAGCCCTTCGGGATCATGGTGTACGGCTTTGCCAGCTACACCTCGTACCTGTACCCCGGTGGCCTCGACCTGAACCTCATCAACGCCGTCAACTGAGGCGCGGGCTGGGCGCTGCTCGATCCGAGAATCCGCGGTCACGGCGTCGCCACCGCGCTTGCAGGGGCACCAGGTCGCATGGCAAAGGGGGGAAGTGGCCCTGGCCGAGGTCAGGTGGAGGTGGGCAGAAACGGGCTGGCAGGGGGACATGGTGGGAGAGAGACGCGCACCGTGGTGCCCTCGCCCAGCGTGTACTCCAGGCCGATGCTCCCTCCGTGTCGCTCCACGATGGTCTTGCACAGGGAGAGGCCCAGCCCAAGGCCGGAAAAACGCCGGGTGGAGGAGGAGTCCACCTGGTAGAAGCGCTCGAAGACACGCTCCAGGGCCGACGAGGGGATGCCCACGCCGTTGTCGGAGATGGTGATGGTCACGCCATCGCCCTCGGGAGCGGTGACTGCGCGCACGAGGCCACCTTTGTCGGTGAACTTGATGGCGTTGCCCAGGAGGTTCTCGATCACCTGGTCAAGCTGTCTGGGATCGGCCATGATGTGCTGGCACCCAGGGTGGATCTCGCTGCGGAGGGTGATGGACTTCTTGGCGGCCTTGGGCTCGATGCGCAGGAGGGCGGCCTCCAGCAGGCCGTTTACGTCGCAGCGCTCCACCTTCAGACGGATCACGCCCCGGTGCAGACGCGCGGAGTCCAGGAGGTCGTCCACCAGGGCTGTGAGGCGCTCCACGTTGGCCACAATGATCTCGAGCTGCTTTTTCTGCCTGTCCGTCACCGGCCCGGATGAGCCAGACTTGATGAGGTCTGCGTATCCCCTGATGGAGACAAGGGGTGAGCGGATCTCGTGGGAGACGTTGGCCAGGAGGTTGTTCTTCAGCTCGTCCAGGCTCTGGAGCTCGGCGTTGGCCTGAACCAGCACGCGGTTCGCCTCCGCCAGCTCGTTCTGGGCTCGCTTCAGGTGGGTGATGTCACGGGTGATGACCAGCACCTGGTTCTGCTTCGTCTCGGCGTCGTAGACGAGCCGAGAGTCGTGGAGGCAACACTTGCGGGTGCCCGAAAGGGTGCGAAAGGTGTACTCGTAGCCGTGCAGCTCGGTGGTCTGGAGCACCTGCTTTCGGAGGCTCCTGGGCGGGAGCTCGTACTCGAACAGCTCGGAGATGTTCTTGCCCAGCACCTGGTCCGGATCCGGGTAGACGTCGTCGAGCTCCAGGATCCTAAGGGTGGCCTCATCCATGCGAACCACGATCCCATCGGTGGTGTAGCAGTAGATGCCGATCTCCGCGAAGGCCAGGAGGTCGCGTCGCATGTGGGGGGGGGTGGGGTGTCTTCTCGGGCTCATGATTGCTCACCAGCAGCGATCAGCCGGCGCGGTCGCCAGCGGCAGTTGCGGAAGCGAATGGGGACCTCAATGAGGAGCTTCTCGGAGCCGGCGTTGCTGCCCCGTTGTCCATGTGTAGCACACAACGAGACCCCTGGCGCCCACCGGATCGCGCCAGGTCCGATTGCTTGCCACGCCCATGCGATGGACGAGGTCCATCAACGTGTGCTCCTGCCCGGGAGCCATGCAGCTTCCATATGTGTACCGAGTGTATGCGAGCTTGTGCTCGGTTTCCAGAGATGATCCGCACAAAACGCCGGGTGTGTGCAGGTTCAATTGCGCGCCCT
>JAJRWW010000004.1 GCA_024276595.1 Myxococcota bacterium | reverse complement strand
GTTTTCGAGGACCGTCGCATCGGCGGGAAGACCGTCAAGACCGTCCTCCTGGACTCCGTGGCCTCCCAGGCCAATCGCTTCGAGCTTGCCCTCCAGGAGGCCATCGACGAAGGTGAGCTTGGGATTCCGCTGCTCCAGGTCGACTTCAGCCGCTACGAGTCGGTGCGCGACATCGACCGCATCACCACCCTCGAGGCCCCTCACAGGATCGCCGACGCGATATTCCGCGACAGCGTCCTGGACGGCGTTCCCTTCCGCGCCACCTCCATTGGCCGATCCTTCGAGGATGCCACCCCGCGCAACGCCACGGCCATGTACAAGTACTGCCCACACGCTCTGATCTTCGGCGTCTGGGACTCCACCGGGCCCAAGGGCGGATTGGGCAGCAAGTTCCAGCGGGTCTTGACCTCAGAGATCATCGGGGTGGCCGCCGAGCAGGGGAAGAAAACTGCCAGCCGTATCGACCCCCTGGCGATCCAGGCTGCCGTGGATGTCTACCACGTGGAAGGCTCGAGCAAGGAGTGGACGATCGACCCTGCCGAGGCTCGCAAGGACAAGAAGGGCAAGCCCGTGAAGTTCGGCGACAAGGGCAACGCATCGGCGGTCAACCACAGCAACATCGCCCCGTCAATCGACACCAAGGCGGGCGGGGTAACCATCGACCACGGAACCCAGACCAGCATCCTCTCCCTGGTGGGGTTGCGCCAGCTCCGCTTCGTCGAGGACGTGAGGGGCCAGCTCCTTGGCGGCGAGGCTCGCCACAAGGGTCAGCTTGCTGCCCGCACCGTCCTCGCCGCGCTGGGCTTGGTGGCCATCTCCCTTGGCCGCCGCAGTGGTTACCACTTGCGTTCGCGCGCGCTGCTGCTCCCCGATGGTCCACAGGCCATCGAGCTCCTCGGCGCCGATGGCGGCGAGCCCGAGATGTTCTCCATCACCTCTGAGGAGGCCATCTCCCTGCTCGACTCCGCCGTCGCCGCCGCCACCGATGCCGGCTTCGGGTGGCAGACGGAGCCGATCACTCTTACTCCCTCGGCCAAGCTCATCGGTCTCATCGAGAGGAGCAGAGAGCTCGCTGCCGAAGTGATACCAGAGGTGGAGTGATGCTGACCATTGAGGTCGAGTACCTGGGCCGCGCGACTGCAACCCAGTTCAACGACCGGCGTGTGGCCGAATGGCCACCTCACCCCGCTCGACTCCACTCGGCCCTGGTGGCCGTCTATGAGGAGGGCAGGGGCGACGTCCTCGACGACGCCGGGAGTCGGGATGCCTTGGAGTGGCTCGCCGGCGCCTCCGCGCCAGCGCTCTACGCGAGCGAGGCATCCCGTCGCGCGGTCCACACCCACTTCGTCCCGGTCAATGACACCACGGTCGTCAACCACGCACCCATCCACAATGCCCTCGCAAAGGTCCATGCCCTCGAGGGCGAGCTCTCAAGTGCTACGGACGACAGACAAGCCCGGAAGCTCGCCCGGAAGCTCGACACAGCCAACAAGCGCCTTGTAGCCACGGCTCGTCACCAGGGCTGCGCGGTGGACAAGAGCAAGGAGCCCTCCCTCGAGATCCTTCCCGAGCACCGGAAGAAGCAGGCCCGAACCTTCCCCTCGGTAACCCCCGAGGATCCTCGGGTCTACTGGATCTGGCCCGAGGATCCCCCTCCCTCCGTGGCCAGGTCCATCGACGCTCTCGCTCGTTGCCTGGTTCGGCTGGGTCACAGCTCCTCGCTAGTGCGTGCCCGCTGCGTTCAGGCTCTGCCGGACGGCGTCAGGCCCAACTGGTTCCCCGACCCCGAGGGAGAGCACTTCCTGAGATTGCCGCTTCCTGGCCAGCTCGAGCGCCTCGAGACACTCTATATCCAACACCAGGGCGTCGAGCCGCGGGTGCTGCCTTTTCGATGGGAGACCTATCGCCGAGAGGAGCCAGCACATTACGAGCCATCCCCAGTCCACCGGCAGCGGGTTTTCGATCCCGAGGAGTGGATAGTCTTCGAGCGCGCCGAAGGCCCCTCCGCACGGCGAGACAACGCGCGCCACCTTCCCATGTCGCGCGCAGCCGATCTGGCCCGGCGGATGCGCGACGCCCTCCTGTACTTTGCCGACCAGGCTGAGCTGGCTCTGCCAGAGTCGGTCACGGGACATCGCCCGGACGGGAGCCGGAGTGATCGTCCCCACATGGCGGTGCTCCCCTTGCCCTATGTGGGCAGCCAGTACGCGGACGGCAAGCTGCGCGGTGTCGCCCTGGTGATGCCCAGGGGAGCTTCCAGTGAGGACACCAGGGCTCTGCTGAAGAGCATCGGAGCCTGGGAGGATGCCGCTCGGCGCGACGAGCGGATGGCCGCCCTGAACGAGGACCTGGACATTCCCACCCTGCCGGTTCACATGGGGCGAGCGGGCGTCTTCCACCTGACTCGATTGCTGGACAGGACCAACATGCGCACCCTGCGTGTGGAGCGATGGACGAGACCCGCCCGCTCCTGGCGCAGCGTCACCCCCGTAGCCCTCGACCGCAACCCCGGCCACCTCTTTAGCCGCGATCCAGTCAAGGCGCGCCGGGCGAGCTCCGAGGCCGAGTCGATCATCCGCAGCGCCTGCGCCCGCCAGCACCTCCCTGAGCCAGTCGAGGTGACGGTGAGCTTTGCCCCCGTGGTTACAGCCACCCCGCCCGCGTCGGCCTTTCAGCCCTTCCCGGCCGTTCAGCGCCCAGGCAAGCCGCGCCGTGTGCTCGTGCACATAGCGGTGCGGTTCGATGTCCTGGTGGAGGGTCCACTGCTGCTCGGCGCTGGCCGCTACTTGGGGCTCGGTCTGCTGTTGCCGGTCCCCGACGCCCTTTCCGCAGAGGTCGCCCATGACGCTTGACGCCGCCAGCTTCCCTGCCTTCTTCGAGGCGCTTTGGGGATACTCCCCCTTCCCCTGGCAAGAGCGCCTCGCGGCCAAGCTCCTGCAAAGCGGGCGCTACCCGGATGTGCTTGCCCTGGGAACTGGCACCGGCAAGACGTCCATCATCGACATACACCTGTACGCCTTGGCTGCGGATGCTGCTAGATCTCCTTCCCAGCGTAACATCCCCCGCCGTCTCTTTTTCGTGGTGGACCGGCGCGTGATAGTGGACCAGACCGACGAACGAGCTCACCGCATCGCCCGACGTCTGGAGGCTGCTCGCCTCGGCGTGCTGGGAGAGGTGGCCACGGCGCTCCGAGCCCTGTCAGGCGCCACCAGCGACGAGCCCCCCTTTGATCGGGCCGTGCTCCGCGGAGGAATGGTCCGCGACGATGCCTGGGCCCACAGCCCGGATCGCCCTGTTGTTGCAAGCTCCACGGTCGATCAGATCGGCTCGCGCTTGCTGTTTCGCGGCTACGGTGTCTCCGATGGCATGTGCCCCATTCATGCCGGGCTCGTTGGAGAAGACGCCCTCATTGTTCTCGACGAGGTGCACCTGGCGAACCCCTTTCGCCAGACCCTGTCTGCGCTTCGCACCCACTACCGCTCCACTCCGCCCGGCCTGTGGAGCCGGTGGCAGGTGGTTACCATGTCCGCGACCCCGAAGGACGCCGAGGGGCTCGACCCAGATTGTGTCTTTCACCTCGACGACGATGATCGCTCCGACCCCGTCCTTCAGCGTCGGCTGCGAGCGAGCCGCCCGGCGCGCCTCGTGGACGTGAACGTCGGTGGATCGGACAGCACGGCCGACCGCAAGGCCATCGTCACCGCAGCCTCTCAGGCCACCGTGGATCTCCTCGAAGGAGGTCACCGAGCCGTCGGCGTGGTTGTCAACCGGGTGGACATGGCCAGGGACCTCTGGGACACCCTGCGGAGGAAGCGGGAGATCAAGCGCGCCAGGGCGGAGATCGCCCTGGTGACCGGGCGGATGCGTCCCCTGGACAAGCAGATTCCGCTGGCGCTGATGCAGAAGGTCCGCGCGGATCGCACCGTGGCCGAGGATCCCAGCAGGCCGGTGGTGATCGTCAGCACCCAGTGCATTGAGGCTGGCGC
>JAJRWW010000665.1 GCA_024276595.1 Myxococcota bacterium | reverse complement strand
TCTGGACCGAAGTGCACCCATGGGATAAGCTCGTCGTAAGGAGGCCGCCGGGGTGCACAGGTGCCAGGGCGCGAGGAGGGCGAACAGATGAACATGCTCCCCCGACGAGAAGACCGCATCACCCGAGTGGGTCTGCCGGGAGCGCTGGTGAGCCTGGTGCTGCTGCTTTTCACCAGGCCACACACCGCGCGGGCAATTACCATCGTGTGGGACACCAGCTCCTATCCGTATCCTGGGATCCAGGTTCGCCAGGGGCACAGCGTCACCCCATCGCGCAACTTTTACGCTGCCTTCATATCGCTTTGCAGCGACTACGTGCACGTCACGGCCACGGCGCCCCCGTCGGCTCGACAGACCGCCGGAGCCTGGGGCAGCGGCCAAGGGGTCCAGCTTGCGGTGAATGGAGACTTCTTCGAGTATGTGACGCCTCCCACTGTGTATGGCGACGCCGTGGGCGGGGGCGTCCACTGGCCCGCCTGGCAGACCGGGGTGGGAGCGCCCTCGTGGAAGTGGTACTACCAGCGCTGGGGCTGGATCGCCGTGGGCCCGGGCTGGGTAGAGTTCTCCCACACCAAGCACGTGAAGGACAACGCGGCCGCCTTCCAGGCGGCGGGTTACTCGGTGAGCCAGGGATGGTACCCGACCACCTTCACCACGGACATCCCAGCCGGGACCCTGGCGCTGGTCAGCGGCTTCTCCGAGCTGGTCAGCGAGGGAATGGTCATCGGCTGTCCAGATCCCACTGGCGGCTGCTTCCCCGATCGGGGCGACATGGACGAGTGGCACCTGCGGACAGCCATGGGCATCACCGAAGATCGAAGCACCCTCATCTTCGTCGTCATGACCTCGTCTACTTCAGGAGAGGAGCTCGCCGAAATAATGTTCGAGGTGGGGGCCTGGCAGGCCTTCAATGTGGACGGCGGCGGATCGTCCACCCTGTGGCTCGCCTCCAGTGGCTACCTGCACCCCACGGGCGCGGTGCGCCCGGTGGCGAATCACTGGGGCGTCTTCGCGGGTGCAGCCAGCGGGCAGCCCCAGGCCCCGGGTAGCTGCCACGTGTTGGGCGGCTGCTTTGCCACGCCGGTGGCGGGCGCCGAGAGCGAGGACTTCAAGGACCTGCCGCCGGGGTGGGTCGGACACGCCGAAGCCTCGGTGCTCCTGTCCGAGGGCATCACCTCCGGCTGCGCCCAGGCACCAGTGATGATGTTCTGCCCTCGCTGTCCCATCCAGCGCGGCGAGCTCGCCGTGTTCCTGGCGCGGGCCGCCGGCCTCGACACAAGTGCCCCTCCAGCCACGCCCACCTTCAACGACGTGCCGACGACACATCCCCAGTACGCGTACATCGAGGCCATCGCCGCAGCCGGGATCACCAGCGGTTGCGGTAGCGGGAGCTTCTGCCCAGAGGGCACAGTGACCCGCGCCCACGCCGCGGCCTTCATGCAGCGAGCCGCCGGGTGGCCGCTCATCTCGCCGGCCACCCCGACCTTCGGCGACGTGCCCACCTCGCACACCTTCTACTCCGAGATCGAGACCATCGCCGACATGTGCGTCACCTCGGGCTGCGGCAACGGAGACTACTGCCCGGACAACCTCGTGACCCGGGCCATGGCCGCGGTGTTCATCGTGCGGACCTTCGACCTGCAGGACGGCAACCCCTGCTTCGATCCCTGTCAGCCCGAGGCCGAGATCTGCGATGGCCTGGACAACAACTGCGACGGCCAGATCGATGAGGACCTCACCACCCAATCCTGTGAGCATACCAACGCCTGGGGCACCTGCCACGGCCAGGAGACCTGCAGCGGCCCGGCGGGCTGGACCGGCTGTACGGCGGCCGAGCCTGCCGAGGAGATCTGCGGCGACGGCCTGGACAACAACTGCGACAACTGGATCGACGAGGGCTGTCCAGGCATCGACGCCGGGCTGGTCAGCGACGGCGCTGCGACCACCGACGCCAGCACCACTGACGCCTCGCCCTCGGGCGACGCCTCGGGCGATGCCTCGGGCTCCCCTGGCCTGGTGCACGGTGGCTGCGCCTGCGGCGCCGCGGCGCCGCCCGGGCTACCCCTGAGCCTGCTTGTCTGGCTAGGCCTTGCGCTGTGGCTGTCTTGCCGACGGCGGAGCGACTGCGGGGCGTCAGAGCACGATGGCCAGGCAAAGCCCTGAGGATATGTCGCAGTAGTTGGAGCAACAGTCGGCTTCGGTGGTACAGGAGCCACCAATGGGCACACAATCGGCGTAGTTGGGCTCGCAAGAGCCATCGAGACAAATGCCATCACAGCAGTCCATGTCCGCCGTGCACTCATCCCCCAGGGGAGCGCAGGATGCTCCGCACACGAGCACGCCGTCGCTGGCGGGCAAGCAGTAGCCTCCGCAGCACTCATCGGAGAAGCTGCAGGGATCACCGTCTTCAAGGCACTCATCCACGGCCGTTTCATCGAAGCAACGGGTGAGCCCGAGCACCGTGGGGAGACACAGGAGCGGGCCGCCACCTGGGCCTGGCGGGCAGCAGTTGGCCGACATGCCCACCTGGCAGATCTCGCCGGTTGCCATGCACCCGCCGGGGTTTTCGCAGCGCCAGATACCAGTGGACTCGTACTCGCTACACTGGGCGGAGCAGCAGTCGGCGTCGTCCTGGCAGATCTCGCCGATGGAGCGGCACCCGGAGATGAACTGGCACACCGCCACGCCGGTGCCCGGGTCGGCGCAGAGGCCGCTGCAGCACTCGTGAAAGCCCGTGCAAGGCTCCCCCACGGTCTGGCAACTTGCCATGGTCGGGCAGAGCCCATCAGCGCCGCAGACACCGCTGCAACACTGAGCGTCGGTTCCGCACAGATCCCCCTCTGCGCGACAGATGGATGGGAGAGTACAGCGAAGCTGCCCGTCAATATCGGCGCAGCTCCCCGAGCAGCAGGACGAGTCGTTGCCGCAGAGCTCACCGGCTGTGAGGCAGCCGGAGCCAGCGGCCACGCAGAACCCTCCATCACAGTCATCGCTGCAGCAATCCTCGTCGTTAACGCAGGTGGCGTCCACGGTGAGGCAGAGCGATTCTGAGGTGCAGAGCCCAGCCTGGCAGCTCAGGCTGCAGCAGTCCACCGCAGCGTTGCAGGTGTCGCTGGCGCCCAGGCAGCCGCCGACGACGCACACCTTGTCTCCGCTGGGGTTGGTCTCACAGCGCCCTGAGCAGCACTCTGAGGAGGCCAGACACTCCGCTCCAAGGTCGTAGCAGAGTCCAGTCGCGCCAAGGCACAGGTTGCTCTCGCACCGTCCGCCGCAGCAGTCGGCGGCGTCGACGCACGGCTCTCCGTTGGGTAGACAGTTACCCCCGTCCGCGGCGGTGGTGGCGCCGTCATCCACCATGCCATCATCGGCAACCGTGGCGTCGGGGAGGTTTTCGTTTTCGCCGCCACTCGAGCTGCTGTCGCCACAGCCAAATGTCGCCAGGAAGGCGATGATCGTTACAGGGCCGACGAGTCGCGAGATTGCGCATGGACGTTGCATGAGTCCTCCTGGGTTGGTTGAGCCCCTGATTGCTTCATTCACGGGCGTAGACGAGCTGGCAACTCCGTTTGTTCCGACTCGACTCGTTTTGTGACTCACCGCCCGCTCCCGGAACAAATGCGCAGGACGGATCGTCTCCTCTCCGCAGGCCATGATCGGTGATCGTGCCGCGAGTGGCTTTCCAGCCCATCGTGGGCGCACTGGAGGAAGAGGACCTATGCACAGAAATGACCACATGCGACGTATCTCAATTATCCTGCTCTCTGTACTGCTGGCCGCGGCCTGCTCGGGGGAAGACTCTGGATCCGCCATAGGGCAGGCCTGCGTGCTCGACAGCGACTGTGGGCCCGACCTCTACTGTGGCGACGAGAGCCGCTGCTATCCCATAGGAGCTTACGAGAGCTGCGCGCAGGACGGGGACTGCCCCACAGGCTGGTACTGTGGTGTTCGGGACGAGTGCATCCCCGACGGCTACGCTACCGCCTGCCAGTACGACACCGACTGCATAAGCGGCTTCTTCTGCGCCGACTCCGAGCGATGTCTGCCCATCCCCGAGCTCGATCCGGTGGCCTGCGAGGAGAGCACGAGCTGCCCTGGAGATCGCGACACCTGCTCGGAAACAGGCTATTGCGTAGATGATGATACGGCTCTGGGTGCACCTTGCACCTCGGCCAACGACTGTCCCGCAGGATACGAGTGCACGCTGGGCTCCGGGGGCGGCCAGGCCAATGGGTACTGCACCCTTCCGTGTTACCCCTTTGCCCCGTTCGAAACCTGCCCGCGGGGAGCCGTCTGTCTGGACTTCGATGAGCGGCAAGTGTGCGGAGTGCTGTGTGACGAGGTCGCGGGCTGCGCCGGAGCAGCCTTGGAGTGCGTTCTTCGCGCCGGGTACCGCGTGTGCTGGCGCGACGGCGCGTGAACCGATATAGAACAGACGCGGCCAGGAACATCTGCGCCAATGTTTTCGTCTACGAAGCAGGACAGGCATGAGCGTCAATCGACACCATATCCAGCTCGTCGAGGAGGAAGGCTCTGCGAAAAATGCAGGCCGTGAGGTAGATGCTCACCCGACGGACCTGGTGAGACGGGCACAAAGGGGGGATGTCACAGCCTTCGAGCGGCTGGCGTCAGAGCACTACCAGGCGCTGTACTCCTTTGCCATGGGGCTCGTCGGAGATGGCGCCGAAGCCGCAGACATCACGCAAGATGCGTTGCTCAAGGCGTACCGCAAGCTCGACTCCTATCGCTTCGCCGCGCCATTTCGATCCTGGTTGCTGCAGATAGTGCGCAACTCCTTTCGGGATCGGATGCGACAGCGGCAGCAACATCAGACAAAGCAGCAGCGCCTCGCGGCGCACGCCTTGGCAGAGATGCCTGCCGATCCTGAGCAGCAGCTCATGGGCAAGCAGGTAAGTCTCCAGGTCTATGGCGCGCTCCTTCGGCTGGAGCCGCAGTTTCGCGAGGTAGTCGTGCTGTTCGACCTGCAGGGGTTCGCCTACCGTGAGATCGCCGAGATCTGCTGTATACCTATGGGTACGGTGAAGTCGCGGCTCAGGCGCGGCCGGGAAGGGCTCAGACGGCTGCTGGTGGATGATGGTGTCATTGATGTGCCGGGGCTGCGAACATCTGGTGGCGGAAGGAGGTGAAAACGTGAGATGTGCCAAGACACGAGAGCTACTGTCAGACCTGCACAACGGCGAGCTTTCGAAACGCACCGAGCAGAGTCTCCGGCTGCACCTGCGGGGCTGCGCGTCGTGCCGCAGGGAGCAGCAGGAGTACGGTGAGATGTTGGATTTGATGGCGAATGTCGAGCCACCGTCGCTGCCGGCCGACTTCGGCGTCACGCTACACCAGAGGCTGGTGGAGGAGAGCACCCGTGATCCGGACGTCAAGGAG
>JAJRWW010000664.1 GCA_024276595.1 Myxococcota bacterium | reverse complement strand
TAGGCGCCCACGAGCGCCAGCCATGATCCAGCCCGCTCATGTGCTGCTGGAGTCTCAGCACGATCCAGCGCCCTGTCGTAGTCAGCATCCAGGGGTCATGGCTTGGCGTGGGGGCTGTCTGAGAGCTGATCATGAGAGTGAGCAAGACACCGCAAGCTTCTGCAGAACATTCGGGCTCCCTGTGCGTTGCTGGGGAGGTGATGTAGGGTTTGCTGGCGAGTGTTGCACATTGCGAGCTCGTGGTGATCCGGAGATCAAGGAGGTCTGAGCATGAAGAAGATCGAGCCTCGGACGCGGTACCGGGAGGAGAGAGGATACCCGTCTGTGGTGGATGTGGAGGTGGGCGTCTCTCGACGGGGAGTGCTCGGTGTGGCTCTGGCTGGCGCCGCTGGTCTGGGTGCCGCTCTGGTCCTGCCCAGTGTGACCGAGGCGGGTGGGCGGCGAGGGCGCGCGAAGCTCACCTTGAGCTATCGCTTCCGGCCCGGCGGCTGCAAGCACCAGGTCGAGAAGCTGGTGGTCCAGTCTTTCGACCGTCGGCTGATGGAGTTTCTCGCCAAGGCCAGTGAGCGCGCCGGCATCTGGGCGGCTTTGGGCGTGGTGCTCAAGCGAAGCAAGTGCCAGGACATCACCGATGCCAGGCGCCGATCTGCCCTGGCAAAGGGCCTGGGCAAGGCGCTGGCGGCTCGGTACCACAAGCGCACTGGCCGCCGGTCGGGCAGCCCTCTGGTGACCGTCATCGTCGGCAGGTACAAGCAGCGTCCAGAGATGCTCGGCGATGTCGCCATGCCGTCTGTCCCTCTGCCTCCCCTGGCATGACCGAGCGAGGCCGTGACCCTGCTCCGGGGAGCCACGGGATCCCTTGCAGGGTGTAGACCGAAGAAGCGAAGGAGGTTACCGATCCATTGGGCCTAGGGTGAGTTCACCGTGGCGTCGAAGGTCCATGCGGAGCTGAGGGCGTAGCAGGGGCCGCACTCCACCACGCTGGCGTCCCCGGTCTCGCCGCTAACGCGGATCTGCTTCCACTCGATGCCGTCGAGGGTGCCCGCCAGGACTCCCGTGGGAGCCTCCTCCAGGGAGGTGAGCTGCAGGGTGCCGGCCTTGGGGGAGTAGTACTTCATGGGCGGGTCGCAGTCGGGGTCCATGCACTCGAAGAGAAACACCAGGTGGGCCGTGGAGGCCAGGTTCATGGTCAAGTCCTCCTCGGTGAAGGTGACCGGATCGGTGTTCAGGCCGCCAGGGACGAGATCCCCATACAGCTCGATCTGGATCACCCAGGTTCGCGTGTCACCCAGGTCCACGAGGCTCTGGTAGACGTAGGAGTACTCGCTGCCACCCTCCACGTAGCCGCCGATGGCCCACTCAGACAGGATCACCGGATCGATGCTGTCGCAGGGGACCTCCATGAAGCATCCGCTGGTGTCGATTGTGCAGGTGTCGTTGTCGCAGGAGGTGTAGCCGCAGCGGAAGCCGTGGTCCGTGCAGTCTGCGGTCGGACCCATGTCCAGGCCGTCGCACTCCTCATTCCCCTCGGCAACGTCGTCGCCGCAGATGGGCAGCTCGCAGTGGGCCACGTCGATCTGGCAGGTGTCCAGACAGTAGAGGTAGCCGCCCACGAAGAGGTCGTTCACGTCGGAGCAGAACAGGCCGCCGAAGTCGTCCCCGTCGCACTCCTCATCTCCCTCCATCACCCCATCGCCGCAGACCGGCTGGGGAACCACGTTGCCCCCTCCTCCCTGGCAAGCGACGGGGACTACCACGGCCAGAAAAAAGATGGTGACGAGCGCTACGCGTGGCGCCGATAAAACGGATCCGAGCTGCATCTTGGCACTCCCTCTTGGCGAGGGGCCATTGTAGCACGGCAAGGCTGCCGTGCGGGAGCCCAAAGAGTGAGCGCGTTGGCCATTGGTGACCCATCCGTGACCAAACCGTGACGAACCCCGAGGCCACTGGCGCGTCTACAGGAGAGTCGGCCGCGGCCCGGTCGTGGCGAGACGACAGGCAGCATTCCCCAAGGAGGTTTCACATGCCAAGAAAGATGATCATTGTCGTTGGCGCCCTGGCCCTGGTGGGCGGTTGCAAGGGTGAACACAAAAGAGCGAAGGGCGAGTACGCTCCGGTGCGCGCATCGGACCGTTCCAAGAAGAGGGCGGAGGAGACGGGCGGACCCGTGGGCAAGGTGAAGCGGCCCATGCCCTTGCACGGAAGGGCCAGGGGCCCCAGGAGGCTGGGCGAGAAGAGCAGAACATCGGGGCTGGCCCTCCCGGCGACCGTTGCCAGGCGCGCCAGGTCGAGTGTGAGCATGGGCGGGGTAATGGCCGCGAGGCGGCGGATGCCGCTCGTGGTGCTAAAAAAGAACACCGAGCAGTACACCAGCTATGGGGTAAACCCCTTCGTGGATGCCCTGAAGGATCCCCGGTCCACCTTCGGAGTCGACGTGGACACCGCGTCCTACACCATCTGCAGGCGCAAGCTGCTCGCGGGAACGAGGCCGCCCGCGTCGGCGGTGAGGGTGGAGGAGTTTGTCAACTACTTCAGCTATGGCTACCGGTCCCCTGCCAGCGAGCCCTTCCTGGTGCACATCGACGGGGCCCCGTCCCCCTTCGAGGCAGGGCATTACTTCTTGCGGGTGGGCATCCAGGGCAAGCGCTTGAGCAAGGCCGCTCGGAAGCCCGTGCACCTGGTGTTTCTGGTGGACACATCCGGCTCCATGCACTCCGCCGACAAGCTGCCCCTGGCCAAGCGGGCCATGCGGATCCTGGTCAACCAGCTCAAGAAGGGGGACACGGTGGCCATCGCCACTTACGCCGGGAGCGTGCGGAGGGTGCTGGCCCCGACGGGAGTAGATGGGCGCGCCCAGATCGAGGACGCCATCTACTCCCTCGCATCAGGGGGTGGCACTGCCATGAACGACGGCATGAAGCTGGCCTACCGGATGGCTGCC
>JAJRWW010000065.1 GCA_024276595.1 Myxococcota bacterium | reverse complement strand
GGGGAGCGAGCACGGATGACGAAGTCAGAGCTAATCGAAGCGGTGGCCAGCAAGCTCAAGCTGCCCAGGGGGAAGGCTGAGCTGGTGGTCAACAGTGTGTTCGACACAATGGTTGACTCCCTCAAGTCCGGAGAAGGGATCGAGATTCGTGGTTTTGGCAGCTTCACTGTTCGCTCCTACAAGGCCTACGAGGGGCGCAATCCCCGCACCGGGGCAACGGTGCAGGTGCAGCCCAAGAAGCTGCCTTTCTTCAAGGTTGGCAAGGATCTGCGGGAGCGAGTGAACCAGGCATTCCTGGCCAGTGTCTCTTCTGACGGTGGCCTGTCTGCGAGCCCTCTGCCCGGCGGCGAAGGGGTCGGCGGAGGCTGAGTCATCTCCCCGGGTCGAGGTGCGAGGACTGGGGCTGTGCCCAGGCGACCTGACACACCCCGCGGTTTGGGTGCCGCTACAGGCGCGCCAGGATGCCTCGGTCGGCGTCCAGCCACAGTAGATCGCCAGTTCTGAGCGACGCGGTGGCTCCACGGACACCAAGCACCGCCGGGAGGTTCAGCTCCCTGGCCAGGATCGCTCCGTGGCTGAGCAGCCCCCCATGGTCGGTGGCCACGCCTGCCGCGTGTGCCAGGATCACCACAGCCGAGGGCAGGAGTGTGGGGCAGACGAGGATCCGTCCGGTCACCAGCGAGATCACGGCCTCGAGATCCGTGGGAAGCTCCTGGAGCACCAGGGCCCTGGCCCGCACCTCGCCGGAGCCGATGCCGTGCCCACGGAGGACCACGGGGGCGTGTGGGTGCTGCGCGGGAGCTTCCCCGGGGGCTCCTGAGTGGACATGGTCGGCCTGACCTGGGCCCTGCAGGAGGCGCGCTCGCAGGTTCGTGTCGGCGCCGGCGTCGGCCTCCAGGGCCGCCACCAGGGTCTCCAGGTCCAGCCGGAACACGTCCTCTCGGTGGTCCAGGCGGCCCTCAGCAAGGAGCAGATCTCCCGCCCTCAGGCAGAGACGCCGGAGGACAGCCATGCCCCGGGCGAAGAGCAGGTCGTCCTCCTCGTCCGCCCCCAGGTTCGCCAGGGCAGAGGGTGAAATGGCCGGCCCCCGTGGGTCCGGGCCGGACACCTGTGGCCGGGGAGGGCTCTCCCCCGGCCGCTCGGCCTCGGGTCCTCTGGCGGGCGTTGGGTCAGGGGGGCTCTCCAGGGAGGTCGCAGGGTCACTTGCGACCCTTTGGGAGAGGCTGGCCAGGGCTCGTCGCAGTGCGCCCGGTGACTCGGCGAGGGTTGGGACTGCCAGGTCCCAGACTGGGGGCAGAGCCCCCAGGTCATGGATCAGCGCAGCCAGGCGCCCCTCCAGCTCGGCGCCGCCCGGAAGGGAGTCCACCGACTCGCCAGCAGCCAGACCAGCGACGAGGCCAGGTCGGGTCGCTGCCAGTGTGGCCAGGTCGCCCATCCGCCTGGCCAGGGGCGAGCGCACGGAGCCGAGGGCCTGTGCGAGCTGCTCATGGGTCAGCTCGCCTGCCCAGAGCCGGTCGTCGATCCTGGCGGCCAGGTGCCGCCGGGAGCTGGTCAGTGGTGCTCCCGCAAGGGTCGCGTATCTTTCGTAGAGCAGGTCGAAGAGCTCCAGCGCGGCGCGGAGGGGAGGGGGGGGAGGGCCCTCCGGCATCTCCGGCTGCTCCACCCCATGCGGCGTCCTCGGTGTCTCCAGCCCCTCCAGCCCCTCCAGCCCCTCCACAAGCCGCTCCAGGTGGCGACGACGTTCGGGCCAGGCCCCACAGGTGCTCTCCGGGTCCTCCTGCTGAGGCAAAGTGGCGTCTGGTCTGGGTGCGTAGCAGAGGTATCCGTGGACACAGCGCATACTGAAGGGAAGGGAGGGGATCCGGTCCAGCCTCTCGATGAGGGATGCGTGCAGGGGAGACAGGGGGTCCGGGTTGTGGGCCCGGTCGGGGATCCAGGGCAGCCCGGGCTCCTCCGTGGGACCGAGAGCGACGGCGCCTTCGGAGAGCTGATCCAGGGAGGAAGGGTGGCAGGTGGGCTGGTGGATGCCAGGCTGGTAGAAGGCGGGCCGGTCAAAGGCGGTGATGGGGCGAACCTGCAGGGCCACGAGGCCAGCTCCCGTGAAGGCCAGCTCCACGTCCGCTGGGCCCCCCACGACCTCCTCTGCCCAGCTCGCCAGCGCCAGCAGCTCCCTGAGGGAGCCCTCCGGGAGGCGACCTGAGGTCACGCCGCCCCCGTCCCGGTGGAGCCTGTGGAGAGCCGGAGTCACCAGGCCAGCGGTGACTGCCAGAGTGCTGGCCCGGGCCAGCTCGCAAACCAGGTGGGGAGATCGAGGGCCCTCGGTCGGGTCTCGGGTGAATAGCACCCCTGCCAGCTCGGCGGCAACCTGGGGTTGGATGAGCACTCCCACTGGGGCCGGAGCGCCCGGGTGTCCCAGGGCATCGAGGTACTCTCGCACCAGCCGATCACGGGAGGCTCGCCAGCAGCGCGCCACCGCGGAGGCGACGGCCTCCTTGCTCCTGAGGCCCAGCTCGCTCAGGAACAGGCCCGCCGCCGAGCCGCCAGGGAGGTCCTCGTCCGGGGCGGAGGTGCGCACCACCCAGGGGGAGGGTCCCAGGTGGGCGAGGGCCGCCGGGAGCTCCTGGAGCATCTCCCGGGAAAGCTCGCAGGGCTTCCCTCCCTGCGCCGCTGCCAGCGCATCTGCGTGGGCTCGCGCCGGGACCACCACCGACGGTGGCACCACGGCCCCAAGGGAGGCTAGGTGGGCGAGGTGGGTCGCCTTGGACCCGGCCTCAGCCGGATCCATGGGATGCCGGAGCAGCAAAAAGCCGTGGAGCCTGGCAGCCAAAGGAGTGTCGCTGGCGCTCGAGGCGAGCCTTCCTCGGGGGATCTAGTCGTCCCGGTTGCAGGTGAGGTCGATGGGCGAGCCAGGCTTGGCCTTGGTGCCCGCGGCCGGGGACTGGCCGAGCACCAGGTAGGGGGGCGCGTCCCTGGAGCGCCACTTCACCTTTCCCACCGTGAAGCCGGCCTTGGCGATCTCCTTCTTGGCCTTGCGGCAGCTCATCCGTGTCACCTTTGGGACCTCCTTCAATGGGTCCGCCGCCTTGGCCACGGTCAAGGTGACCGTGGCGCCGGGCTTGACCACGGTGCCAGCCGCAGGAGCGCAGGAGACGATCTGGCCCGGCTTTACTCCGGGGCTGGATGCGTAGGCGAGCTTGCCCAGCTTGAGCTTCTGCTTGGTCAGCAAGATCGTGTAGTCTTGGAGCTTCATTCCCGCGCACGTGGGCACCGTCACCATTGGCGGGCCAGAGGAGAGCACGACGTTGACGGCGCTGTGCTGGAGCACCTTGGAGTCGGGCAGGGGGTGCTGGGAGCAGATCTGCCCCCGCGGCACCTTGGGGTCGGCGCGGCGCTCGATGATCTGAAGGCGCAGCTTCCGTCCGTCCAGCACCTCCATGGCCTGGGATGGCATGAGCCCCACCACCTGGGGGACAATGACCTCCTTGGGCTTTTTCTTGTGAAAAACCACCAAGTACAGCGCAAAGAAGGTGCAGATGGAGGTGATGAGCGCCGTCAGCATGGACGTGACAATGGTGCTTCTGGTCGACATGGCAGCAGATTCTACGGGAAGCCCACCGCATGTTCAAGGAGGCTTCGCCCCTGGCCTATGCGCGCTGTGGCACCCCGAGCCACGGTGGACGTGGACGGGGGAGGGGGTTGCTGGCATACTCGCAGGGAGGGCTGCGGCCCCAGGGATCATTGCTCATGGGAAGTGACTTTCGCGAGATCCGCACGGGCTCCTGGCCGAGTAGGCGTCTGGCTGTGCCGGTCACGGGCGCTTCACGGACCACCCGGCTGGGGCCGTGGTGGCGTTCGGCGCGGCCGCCGTGGCGCTCGGCGCGGCTCGTGCTTTCGCTGGCGCTTTTGCTGATGATTTCGGTGGTTGGAGCCGCCGGGGTGGGCTGTGGTGAGCGGGTGGTGAAGCTGCCCGAGTGTGGGAACGGCGAGGTGGAGGGGCGGGAGCTTTGTGACGATGGAAACCTGGAGCCCGGGGATGGCTGTGACGAGAACTGCCTGCTCGAGAGCCGGGAGCTGTGCGACAACAGGGTGGACGACGACGGCGACGGCTCAGCGGATTGCGCCGACCCCGACTGCTTTTCGAACCCACTTTGCGACAACGTGGAGGTCTGCTCCAACGGCTTTGATGACGACGATGACGGGCTGGTGGACTGTGCCGACCCCGACTGCGACGGGTTCCTGGCCTGTCTGGGCGAGGAGATCTGCGACAACTCCCTGGACGATGACGGCGATGGGCTGGTGGACTGCGACGACAGCCAGTGCAACGGTCACCCGGCCTGTGGTGGCTGCGATCCAGAGGTGGACCTGGGGGTGCTGGCCCCCGGGGATACGAGGGTGCTGGGGGCCGACACTGCGGAGGGCGAGTCCACGTGGCTGCCGACCTGTGGGCCCGACGGCGGGGACAGCTACCACCTGCGTTTCGAGGTGGAGGCGGGGTTCTTGCTCAGGATCCGTACCGCCTCCATGGAGGGTGACCTGGTGATCGGCGTGGTGCGCGAGGAGGAGCCAGGTGTCACGTGCGAGCTGGACGAGCTGCTCTGCGTGGTGGTGACCGCAGAGCAGAGGGAGGATGAGCTCGCCGGGCTGCCCCCTGGAGCCTATCGGTTGGTCGTGGCCCCCTCCGAGCCGGGAGGAGCAGGGCAGATCCAGCTAAACCTGTCGATCCTGGCCGGGCCCGTGGAGCAGTGCTCCAACGGTGTGGACGACGACGGGGACGGAGACATCGACTGCGACGACGCCGACTGCGCCACGGCCTCCGAGTGCATCCTGGAGCAGTGCTCCAACGGTGTGGACGACGACGGGGACGGAGACATCGACTGCGACGACGCCGACTGCGCCACGTCGCCACCCTGCGTCCCTCCGGAGGAATGTGCAAACGGCGTGGATGACGACGCGGACGGCAGGGTGGACTGCGCCGACGTGGACTGCAGCGGCACGGCATCCTGCGTTGGCTCGGACTGTGTGGTCAATGTGAGCCTGGGGGTCTTGGACCGGGGGGATGTGGTCCAGGGCGCGTTCGACACGTCCCTGGCGACGGACGACAGCGCGGCGAGCTGCGGTGGCGCCGAAGGTCCGGACGTGGTCCTCGCCTTTGAGCTCAGCACGCCAGCGAACGTCTCCATGTGGTTGGAGCAGTCCGGTGACCATGTGGTGACCCTCTTCGGAGAGGCCGGCCCGGGGAGCTGGTGTGATTCGGCCGAGATCCACTGTGAGGATCCCGGGGGCAGCGGCCGCTCGGCCCACGCCACCTACCTGGGGCTTCCCGCGGCGAGGTACTTCATCGTCGTGGACGCGGTGACCGGGGACCGCACGGGCATGGGCACGGTGGAGCTGGCCGTGTTCGACCCGCTGGTGGAGCTTTGCGACGATGGCGTGGACGACGACGGGGACGGGGACACTGATTGCGCCGACTCGGACTGCTTTGCCAGCAACGTGTGCTTGCCGGAGCAGGACTGCCACGACGACATGGACAACGACGGGGACGGCCTGGCTGACTGCGCCGACCTGGACTGCATCGGGACGCTGGCTTGCGGGCCGGGCGCCTGCCTCGTGGACAGGGACCTGGGGGTCCTGCAGCCCGGGTATCCGGCGCTGGTCTCGGTGGACACATCCACGGCCGATGACCACCTCTCGGCGAGCTGCGCCAGGGGCGGGGGTGGGGGTGACGTGGTGATCTCCCTGGAGCTGGCCGTGGCCGGGGATCTGATCATCTCGGGCACCCAGGTGGCCATGTCGGACCACGCGGTGGCGCTCATGTGCCAGGCGGGGCCCGGCAGCGAGTGCGACGCGGCCGAGCACGCCTGCGCCGATGGCGGCTCGCCGGGCCTCCCCATATCGACGGTGGTGGCCGGGCTTCCCCCCGGTCGCTATTATCTGCTGGTGGAGCCCTACGGTCCGGGTGGCGCCGGCGTGATCACCCTCGAGGTGAGCCTTCAGCCCTGAGCGCCCTGCCTGGGCGGTGACCATGGCCTGGCGGGGGCGCTCCGCGGACGCGGCCGGACCCGGTCGGAGATGCAATGGAGGGCAGGGCCGCGCATCCTTGGGGACAGACGCAGAGCCTGTTTTCACCCGGGGAGGCCCAGGTGGTATACTTGCTTGTGGTCAAGGAGAGCGCTATGGACCGTATCAGCTTGCACGCTACTTTCTTGGCGGCCATGGGACTGGCACTTGTCCTTGTGGGCTGCAAGGAGAAGGGGGTCGACACCGGCTGCGGGAACGGCCTGCTGGGGGTGGGGGAGGAGTGTGACTGCGGCTCGGATCCGGAGAACCTCCCGAAGGGGTGCACCGCGGTCAACGGTGGGGACGGCGCCAACTGTACCAAGGAGTGCCTGGCGGTGCTGCTTGAGCGCTGTGACAACAACGTGGATGACGACGGAGACGGGATGGTGGACTGCGCCGACGACGAATGCGACCAGCACCCCCGATGCCTCCCCGAGAGTGTGTGCAACGACAGGGTGGACAACGACGGGGACGGTCGAATCGACTGTGACGACCCCGACTGCCAATCCCTGGAGGTTTGCCAGCCGGAGGACTGCGCAAACGGCCAGGACGACAACAACGACGGCTTCGTGGACTGCCAGGACGCCCAGTGCGTGGGGGATCCTGCCTGCGAGGGGGTGGAGGTGTGCTGGGGGGGCGTGGACGACGACGGCGACGGCTACACCGACTGCGACGATGAGGACTGCCTTGGGCAGTCGGTGTGCGAGGCAGAGGACTGCGCAAACGGCGTGGACGATGACGGCGACTTCAAGGTGGACTGCGCGGACCGGAGCTGCATCGAGTCATCGAGCTGTGTCGACACGGCCTGCGGTCCGGCGCTCATCGACAGCTCCGTCACCCTGTCGCTGGTGCCGGGCTCCCAGGTGGCCACCGTGCAGATGGACATCTCCACGGAGACGGATGACAGCTACGGCCAGTGCGACGTCACCAACGGCAAGGAGCACGTGCTGGAGATCCGCCTGGAGGAGGCCGGGCGTCTGCGCGTGGTGTACCGCCAGACGGGGGCGCACCGCTATGGGCTCTACTTCAAGGGTGGAGCCGAGGCGGGGTGCGCAGCCGCCATGCACTCCTGCGTGGTTCCGGCCATCAACACGGACGGAGTGCTGGAGTACGGGGCGCTGCCCGCGTCCCAGTACTACCTCATAGTCTCCGAGGACATGGCGGGAACAGGGGGGGCGGTGGACCTGGTGCTCTCGCTGGTGGACCCGGATCCCACCAACGTGGTGGAGCTTTGCGACAACCTGCTCGACGACGACCTGGATGGCCAGCTAGACTGCTGGGATCTGCAGTGCTACGAAGCCGCGGGCCTGTGCGACATGTCCGGCTGCTCCTATCCGCCGGTGCCGTACTACGACCTGGGTGCGCTCGGGCCAACCACCACCCCCATGCACCCGATGCCCGGGGACGATCCAGCGCTCGTGGAGCTGGACACCCGGGGCGGGAGCGTCGACTACTCGGTGACCGACTGCCAGGGGGGAACGGGCCCCGAGCGGCTACTCAGGTTCACGCTGGATGAACCCGCGATGGTACAGGTGGGCTTCAAGCAGGACATGGTTGACGCCGGAGACCACGTCCTGGCCCTCTTCTTCGCCGGGGAGGGCTGCTCCCTGGCAGAGCACGAGTGTATCGATCCTGGGGGTCTGCTGGATGGGGTCGTCACCTTTCCCGGGGATCCCAGCGACGGGGGGCGATATCCGCCTGGGGAGTACTTTCTGGTTGTGAAGGCCATCGGAGGCAAGGCCGGGCGCATGGACCTGCAGGTAATCACCATGGACACGCCACAGGAGGTCTGCATGGACGAGGGCTTCGACAACGACCTGGATGGGGACGTCAACTGCTTCGACAGTGACTGCCTTGCGAACCACGTGTGCGTGGCCGAGGACTGCTCGGACCAGGTGTCGGACCTGGACGGCGACGGGAGCCCTGGCTGTAGCGACACCGACCCCGACGACGCCTGTGCCTGCTCCTACGCCTGTGCTTGCTTTGGCCAGAGCTGCGATCCGGCCGACCGGGTGTGCGACGGCGTGTACGACGACGACGTGCTCGACCTGGGCGTAGTCGTGAGCGGCGGCAGCTATCCCTTCGACGTGGACACCTCCCTGCCCACCGTCAGGGCCGACTACGACATGGAGACCTGTCACGGCTCGGTGGGGTCCACTCTGCCCGACGTGGTAGTCTACTTCACCCTGGTCACCCAGGCGGACATCTCGTTCGAGTTCACGCAGGACGTGACCGTGGACCACTCCGGCCTGCTCATGTACGCTGATCGCTGCCGCGCCTGCGACGATCCTGGCCCTGGCAACGCCTACCAGATATTCTGCTACTACACCGAGAGCCCGTGGATGCAAAACAACCTGCCGCCGGGCTCCTATGCGCTCCTGCTCAAGGCGCTCCCAGATGGTGGCGGTGGTGTGATGTCCGGCCACTTCACCGGCCAGCTCGTCGTGGACCCGTGACTCCTCGCGGCTCCAGTGGCGCCAGGGCCGGCAGGGCTGGAGCGCCGACAGTCACCTCGATGTTTCGGGGGGCTGTGCGTCTGGCAGGGGAGCTGCTGCAGTTCGACGGCTTCTCCGAGGAGGGGCTGACCTTTGTGAGCCACGCCCACGTACCCGTGCCCCCCCGGTCCGAGCGAATGGTCACATCGGTGGTGACGGCGCGCCTGCTGGGGGCGAGAGCCAGGCACGCTCTGGCGACCCCCCTGGGCAGGGACTTCTCCCTGGGTGCGCTGGAGCTGAGGCTCTTGCCCACGGGCCATGTGCCGGGCGCTGCCGCCTTGCGGGTTGGTCATGAGGGGCGCCTGCTGGTCTACGCCGGGCAGCTCGGTGCCTACGGCAGGTTCTTCGGGTTGGTGGGCGCCCAGCCGGAGCGTTGCGACACGCTGGTGCTGGACGCGCCCTTTGCCCGGCCTGGACGTGAGCTTCCCCCCCCTCAGCAGGTGTTTGCAGACCTGGCGGAGTTCTGCTGGCGCGCGCTCCAGGACGGCGTGGCTGTGGTGCTTTTGTGTGAGCGCCTGGGCATGGCACAGCCGCTGTCGACGATGCTGGAGGTGGAGGGGTTCCGGGTGCGCCTCCATCGGAGCCAGCATCGCTACCTGGCACCGCTGCGGGATCTCGGCGTGGAGGCAGGACAGGCGCGGCGCTTCGAAGGCGGCACAGATGGCTGGGATGTGTTGCTGTGGCCCGTGGATCTCAGAGATTCAACCGCGTTGCCAGAGCCCGAAGACCGACGGATGGCCTTGCTGTCACCTGTGGCCCTGGAGGCCCACGCGGCCGAGGCCCACGGCTGCCATGCGGCCTTCCCCTTCAGCGACCATGCAGACTTTCCTCGGGTGTCTAGGTACGTCAAGGCCGCTGCCCCTACCCGGCTGTACCTGCTGCCCGATACCCCGGCCGAGCTGGAGGGAGCCCTCGCCGAGCGGGGCAGGAAGGTCCAGCGGTTCGGGACGCCGGCCCAGCTCGAGCTCTTTGCCACCTGACCTTTGCCAGGGGGTGAACTCGCCGCTCTGACGAATTCCTGGTATAGATACCGATGTTGCCAGATCTGGAGCTGTTGGAGACACAACGGAAGAGAGAGCCATGAACCAAACCTCCGCGGTCGGCCGTTTCTTTGGTGACACAGTCACCATCCTTGGAGTTGGGGTAGTCCTCGCCGGGGGAGGGATTGCTCTTTTTTTGGGCATGCCTCCGGCGAGCAAGGTGCTGGTCTGCACTGCCTTTGGCATCTTTGGAGTGCTCCTGGTGGGGTTGGGTCTGGTCAGCAAGGCGATGCGATACGAGGACGCGGTGAGGCGCCTCGCAGAGGACGGCGCTGATCGGCTGGACCCAGCGGTGGCCTCGTCTCCATGGCTTGTGCTCGACAGGCTCAGCCGGCGCCTGGCCTCGGGGCCTGCGCCAGAGGCGGAGGTGGAGCCAGCTCTGGACCTCGATGGGCTGAGCGACGTGAGGGAGAGGGTGCGGGTGCTCCGCGAGCGGGTCCTGGGGCAGCACGAGAGCATAAGGGCCGCCGAGGATGTGCTCGCCAGCCTCAACGAGAGGTTGACCATCATCTCCGGGAGCATCGACCAGCTCGGGCGCAGCGCCGAGGAGAGCTCCTCGGCCATCCTGGAGCTGGCGGCTGCGCGAGACGAGGTGGCCGAGAACATGTTCAGCCTCTCCGGCTCGGTGGAGGAGACCGCTTCATCCATAGAGGAGATGACCATCTCCATCAAGGAGGTGGCCGAGAACGTGGACTCCCTGGCCACCACGGCCGAGGAGACGTCCGCTGCCATGAACGAGATAGACATCTCCATCAGGCAGGTGAAGCGCTTCGCCAACGAGAGCGCCGGGCTTTCGGTGGCCGTGTCCAAGTCTGCGGCGACCGGCGTGGAGGCCATCACGCAGGTCATGGAGTCCATCGGACAGATCAAGGACGCCTCTGGACAGGTGGTGCAGGTGATCAGCCGCCTGGGTGAGAAGATTGGCGAGATCGGCAAGATCTTGAATGTCATCGACGACGTCTCCGACCAGACGAACCTCCTGGCCTTGAACGCAGCGATCATCGCGGCGCAGGCCGGGGAGCACGGGAGGGGGTTTGCGGTAGTCGCAGACGAGATAAAAGATCTCGCGGAGCGCAGCGCGGCATCCACGAAGGAGATCGCCGACCTGATCGATGCGGTGCAGGCAGAGTCCTCCAACGCCATCGCCGCTGTGGAGCAAGGGGCCCGGAGCGTGGAGCAGGGCGTCCAGGTTTCCCACAGCGCGGAGTCCGCCTTGAGGGTGATCCTGGACAACGCCGAGCGAGCCACGGAGATGGTCCAGGAGATCGCGCAGACCACCGTGGAGCAGGCCACCGGGACCAACCGCGTGGCCGACGCCATCAGCTCCATCGCCGAACGGGTGCAGCAGATGGCATCGGCCACTGCCGAGCAGGCTCGCGGATCCGACCAGATCATGCGGAGCGCGGACCGCATGCGCGGCATCACGCAGCAGGTGGATCGTTCCACCCAGGAGCAGACCCGGGGCAGCCGGCTCATCACCGAGGCCATCGAGGCCATCACCGACATGGTGAGCCGAATAAACGCTACCCATGCCATGCAGCAGACCAGCGGAGAGGACCTCTCGCGCATCCTGGCTGGCGTGATCACCGAGCTGGGAGAGGACCAGGAGCGGTTCCAGGCTCTTGGCGACACGCTCGACAGCCTGCTGCAGGCCGCCCGACGGGGCGGCCCCGGCGGCGCTAGGTAGAGGTGCTCTGATGTTCGGGATGTCCATGTGGGAGATCCTGGTCGTTCTGGGCCTGCTTTTTGTCGTGGTGGGTCCGGGGAAGCTCCCTGGGCTGGCAAAGAAGCTGGGTGAGCAGATCCGTGGGCTCAAGGACGGCCTGGCCGAGGTGAGGGCCACGGTGGACGCCGACGACGAGTTCGTGAAGGCTGTTAGTGAGGCCCGTCGCACCGTGGTGGAGGCCAAGGAGGCGGTGCGAGAGATAATCGACGACGTGGTCAGCGTGGCCGACGACCGGGGAGGCGAGGCGCGGGATCGAGCGCCGAGGCCCGTGCCCAGGGGCCGGAAGATGGTTAGCAGAGGGCGCAGCCAGCGCCCCCCCCGGAGGCGAGTGACCGCAGGGTCTGCGCTCGTGTCGGGCGAGGAGGTAGAGGCCAGCCAGGCTGATGAGACACCACCTGCACCTCCCGAGGAGTCGGTGGAGATGGAGGACTCGCGGAGCTCTTCGCCGCGGCGGGAGGCCGATGATCTACAGAGGCTGGTGGTTGAGGACCGGGGTGACGTGGAGGATGAGCAGGGAGGCGCGAGATCGGACCGCGCCCAGACCGGGAGCGGAGATGAAGCTGAGCCGGCCGGTGATGGGCGGACGAGCGGCCGGAGCTCGTCTCACAGGCGTCCTTCCGCCGGGCGCCGAATGGTCAAGCCCGGGCGCGACCGCGCGGGAGAAGGGGAGTAACCTTGGACGAGAAGCGCCTCCCCTTTCTGGAGCACCTATACGAGCTGCGCAACCGGCTCATGTGGAGCGCCCTGGCGCTGGTGATCTGCATCGCGGCCTGCTTTCCCTTCGCTCAGCACATCTTCGATTTCATAGCTCAGCCGCTGGTGGTGGGCATGAAGGAGTCTCCCACCCTCCACATCCAGACGCCCACTGAGGTCTTCTTTGTCTACCTGAAGCTGTCTCTGGGTGCTGGCGTGATCCTGGCATCACCCTTTCTGCTGTATCAGATCTGGATGTTCGTGGCGCCAGGGCTGTACCGGCGGGAGCGCAGGATTGGTGCGGCCTTCGTGTTTTTTGGCACCCTCTTTTTCGCCATTGGAATCGCCTTTGCCTACTATGTGGTGCTCCCCTTCGGCTTTGCCTACCTGCTCGGCTACGCATACGGACGGGAGCACTTCAGCGTGCTGGAGCAGGTGGCCAAGGTGTATGAGCTGAGCGTGGACTACTCGGTGGCGCGCTTCGCCCGTGCGGTGATCAAACCAACGATCATGATGGAGCAGTACATCTCCATCGTGACCAAGCTCCTGCTCGCCTTTGGCCTGGTCTTCGAGCTGCCGCTGGTTCTGTACTTCCTGGCAAAGGTTGGCCTGGTGGACCACCGCAAGCTGTGGCGCTTCTTCCGGTACTGGGTTGTCATAGCCTTTCTCATCGGCGCCATCCTCACCCCACCGGATCTCATCACCCAGGCGATGATGGCCGCACCGCTGATCCTCATGTATGTCACGGGCATCGTGGTGGCCTGGGTGGTCACTGTCCGTCGCGAGCGCAGGGAGGCCAGGGAGGCAAAGGCCATGGGCTACGCGGAGGACGAGGAGTACGAGGGCGAAGAGGGCGACCAGGGCGACCAGGGCGACCAGGGCGACCAGGGCGACCAGGGCGACCAGGGCGACCAGGGCGAAGAGGGCGAAGAGGGCGAAGAGAGGACCGGGCCCCGCCGGGAGTAGCCCCGTGGGCCATGGCTCCTGCACCGGCCATGCTCTGGGCGACTCGAGCTTGTCCCAGCCACCGGATGCGGGGTCAGATGAACCTGTACCACAGCAGCATCAGACCAGCCGCGACCGAGATCCAGATCAGAGATGATAGGGCCATGCCGCGGAACCGAGTGGAGCTGACCCTGGCCCGAGCGCGCTCGTACTGTCGTCGATGCTGTCTTGGATCCGCAGTGGAGCGGCGGATGGAGTCTGCCTCCATGCGCCGCTCGTACAGCGCGCCGCTCTTGACACGCTGGGCGTAGATGGCAGCGGGCACCCCGCCCAGAAGCAGGCTCAGCGCCAGGCCCATGCCCAGCCAGAGGCGGGGGCGCTTGCGAAGCCGCGGGGCAAGGCCGTGGGGCTGACGCTTGCCGGGACCACGGCAGCGGGTGCACCCCGAGTCCCGGGTGGCGTCGTAGAGCAAGCCGTGGGCGGGGCAGCGCACGAGCTGAGCACGTTCGGCGCCCTGGGTGGCTGCCAGGGGGCTGCTGTCCGCCTCCGAGGCTTGCTCCCCCCCGTTCTTCCCCCCGCGCTCCTCCCCGGGGGGGGGCTCCCCCGCAGCTCTCGGCGATACCTGGGAACCGGGCCTGGAGCCCACCACGCGGGAGCTGCCGTCGGAGACGGGCGCAAGCTCCCTGGTGGACCTCCTGGAGCGACGGCTCACAGAGGGCTGGGGCACGAGGGTAGGGGCGTCCTCGTCCACCTCCTCTGGGGGCTCCATGGACGCGGGTTTGGTCGCGAATGCCTGGCTGTCCACAAGGTCGTCTGCCAGGCCGGCGATGCTCTCCTCGATCTCATCCAGGTCCAGGGCGTCCAGGGGGCTCAGGTCGCCCCCCTCCTCCGGCTCGATGCGAATCTCGGCGCCCAGCTTGATCAGCATGGTGGCCGCGCGTCGCGCATAGCGCTCCGACTCCACGACCTGCACCACCGCCGAGCGCCCGGACTCGATGGCCAACCTGGCGTCCGGTGCCAGCGGGAAATGGCTCTCGAGAGCGCTGGCCAGCTCCCCAGGGCTGACGCCCAGGCCCGAAGCCACTCCCACCACCACCACTCGGTACCTCTTGTTATCTGCCGTGGTCACATCGCCACCCGGGGCCCCGCGGGCCGAAGTTGCCTCGCCGAGGCTGCCTCAAGCAAGGAACAGAAGATACCAAAGTGGGCTCCAGATTGCACCTCCGGAGGGACGGGCGCACCTGCCTCTCGCGGCTTTCCATTGCGCGGGACCATTGGGCTTGATAACAGTAGCTCCAGCGCATCCGATGCCCTTTGCAGGGGTCGGGGCGGTGAATATGGACTGGTCCAGGCCGTTGTCTCTGGTATGTGCCCGCCACGGGAGCGGCGCACGCTCGGCAAGGGAGGTACTAGGATGAGACGCTTGCTCCTATTGGGGGTCTTTGCTGTTGGCTCGACGCTGGTCTGGCCCTCCGTGGCCAGCGCGTCGCTGAGCCAGGGTCTGCTCAAGCTGGCGGCCGGGCGCAGGGACTGCCGTGCGAAGCGCTTCGCCAAGGGGCTCAAGGAGCTGCTGGGCTCGGCCCTGCTCATTCAGAGCGCGGACCGTCGTCACCCCGCCAACCGCCTGTGGCTCCCGGCGGCCAGGCGCTGCCTGCGCTCCTGGGTGCTCCACACGGCCAACAGGTGCAAGGGACAGGGCCAGGTCAGCTCACTGCGGCTGCTGCTGCAGATACGAAATCGCATCAAGTACCTGAGCGCGCCGGTGGCTCGTCGGATGATCAAGGCGCGCCTGAAGCTCTGCGCCCGCTCCATAGTCAGGTTGCGGGTCAAGGAGTGTCAGGCTACCCCCAACCGGGCAGCCCTGTCTCGGATGGACCGGCTCACCAGGGCGCTGGTGGGCCTGAAGGTGAGCTCCAGGGTCCTGGCCCGCCTCGGCAAGGGGCGCAACAGGTGTGCCTACTTGTGGATCAGGGAGGCCGGGTCGCGCTGCAAGGTCAGCCCCTCGGTGGCCACTTTGCGGGAGATCGGCTCGGCGGTGGTACAGGTCAAGGGGCGCTATCGGGGTAAGGCCCGGGCGGCCTACGAGGCCTGCGCCAGGTCCCTGGGCTCCTTGGGCTGGCAGAGCTGCCAGCGGATGCGCTTCGTCGAGGGGCGGAGGCTGTTGTTGGCTGCCATCTCCCGGTACGACTTTTTTCACGCCAAGGACCGTCGCTTCTTGACCAAAATGAAGAAGCGCTGGCTCCCGCGCTGTGGGACCTATCTGCTCTCGGGAAGGGTTCGCATGAGGGTGAAGGCGGGGCGAGTGTCCTACAAGCTCCTCGCCTCCCTCCGCGTGGAGGTGAGCCGCACGGGCGCGGGAAACAACCTGGCAGGAGCGCTCTACGTCACCTACAGCGGGGTGAGCGGTGTCCGGGCAGGCTGCAGGGTCTTGATCACTCCCACGGACGGGCGCTACCTGCTTTCGGGCAGCGAGAGCCGCGCGGCCAACAAGCTATACCTCATGTTAAAGACGGGCACGGTCCAGAAGGTGGCCAGGGAGGAGATGCAGATCACCTGCGGCAATGGGACCCCGGTACAGACAAAGACTCGCTATGTTCACAAGCTGCTCAAGGCATCCGGGATCCTTTCCATCAGGATGTTCACCGGGCCAAGATCCGCTGCTCGCTTTCGGTACACCGGGCCTCTAGGTGCAGGGATCAGCGGGAGCCTCGTTGGAACATTGGAGATCCGGAAGCTCAAGTAGCTCTCTGACCGGCGTCATGGTGGCTCCGGCAGTGCG
>JAJRWW010000663.1 GCA_024276595.1 Myxococcota bacterium | reverse complement strand
GGAGCCGCTTCTGGGCTCCCTTCAAGGTGGCATTCCCATCGGATCAGAGCTTTGTGCTGGCCAACGAGCTCGGCGGGCAGCTTTCTTTCTATCGGCTGGCTCGGCGTTGAATGAGGAGATCCATGCGTTCAAGAAGACTTCTGCTCTCAACTGGTATTGCGGGGCTGCGCTGTTTATTGTCCGCTCTTCCGGCGCTGGCCCAGGGCGGTGGGCCCAAGGGCGCCGTGGCGGGGAAGGAGCGCGACCGAGGGCTCATGCTCAGGGTGGGGATCGGCCTGGACGGGTGCACCGACGACTGGTGCGACCACATCGACCCCTCGGTGGCGCTCCGGACGGTGGCCCTCTACCGGGTCATGAAGTACTTCGCCGCAGGGATGCACGTGGCGTTTTTGTTTGGCAACCCCGACAGCAGCTACGCCGACCGGGCGTTGAGCCTGTTCGTGGGAGCAGAGGGCCGCGGCATCTTCCCCTGGCGGCGGCTGGATGCCTGGGTCAGCCTGGCTCTCGGGTACAACCGCTCCATGCTCGCTGGCGAGGTCTGCACCCTGATCGGGTGCGTGGACTACAGCGGCTGGGATGACGCCATCGCCCTGGGCTTTGGCACTGGCGCCGACTTTTTTATCACCAGGAGCATAGCGGTGGGCGCCGGGTTCTACATGTACAAGCCGTGGCCCAGGAGGGGATGCACCGAGGTAGATGGGGACACGAGCTGCCGGGAGCCCTCCGCAGACGACATGGACCGAGTGGGCGTCATCTGGTCCATCACCGCCATGTTCACCTACTTTTTTCCCCTCTGACCGGGCCCCGGGCGACCAGGTTCGCGGCCTGGTTTTTCTCCGTGGTTGGCTCACGGAGCCAGATGGGATACTCTGCGATCATCGGGGCGCAATGTCTGGAGACGCAGTGGAGCGCATTGGCAGAGTCATAATGTCACCGTTTTTCGCGGTTACTGTGGGCATTCTGATCTCGCCAGGCTGGCTGGGCTGCGCCCGCTGGAGCGGGGAGCATCCTCCAGGGGACGGCGCCGTCATCCGGGACACCGGTCCCCGTCCCGATGGCGGGGACCTGTCCGACGGTGGGACGGGATGGGACGGTGGTGGAGACTGCGACCCGGATCCCCTGCCTGTCACCGCTGGCGCGAGCTGCGCCGAGGCCATCGACCTGGGGGACATCTCGGATGTCCAGTCGGACGTGATCATTGTTACTGGCCCCTCCGTCCCTGCTGGCCGTCAAGTGTGGTGGAAGTTCAGGGCCACGGACGACCTGGACACGGACGGGGACGAGTTTCACGTGGACGTTCGCTTCCTGGTCAACAGCGAGGACGCCTATGAGATGGACGTCTACCGCAATAGCTGCTCCTCCTCGGACCAGGTCTGCACCAGCGTCACCGGGCCCTTCGACTGGTTCACGGACTTTCTGGCCACCAGCACCGGGTGCGTGGGGCCGACTCCCTGTGGGGAGGGCGACTGCCTGGACCCCTCTGGTGACCAGGTGGAGGGCCTGGTGGCCTGCGCCGACTCCACGGCGGTCTTCTTCCTGGTGGTGCGCAGGATCGACGGCCTCGCCTCCTGCGAGGGGTTCACCCTTCAGATCTCCAACGGGCTCTACTCCGCCCTGTGAGCGCCTCTGGGCTCGAGATGCTCAGGCGACGGGCGGCCCCTCCGGCTGAGTCGTGCTATGCTTGTTCATGGTCGTGCTCTCCAACATGCTCTCGGTAGCCTCCCAGGACATCTGGCTCAAGGTGATCCTCTGCTGGTCCCTGGTGGCGCTCGTGGTGGGCTCCGTGCTGATGCTCATCGTCAACCTGCTTCAGAACCCCCCCTGGCCCCAGGGAGAGGATCCCTCGCGGCCCTGGCAGAAAAAGCGCAGGTAGCTGGCCGAGGGGATGCTCGGGGCGTGCCATGGACATGCGTCCCGGGGACGCGCCTGGGCGCTTCAGCGATGAGGCCCGGCTTCGTTGCCAGCCAGGGCGGGGGAACAGGTTTCAGAAAAACCAGGTTTCTTACACTTGACTACATGTGTGAATGGGCTCAGTATGAGCTGATTCACAATTGATCCCTGCTCGGAGGTTGTTCAGATGTTCTGTTTTCGTAGCGCTATGCCGATCTTTGCTCTGGGGGTGCTGCTGGCTCTCGGTGGGTGCCAGCAGGCCGGCGCCCATGGGGACGACGACTGGGGCATCGAAGGGGAGCTGGACGTGGGGGACGCCGTGGGCAAGGAGGACAACGCGGGCATCGCCGGGACTCCGGTGAGCCACGACGACCAGTCCACCGCGGTCTGGACGGTGCGCAACCAGTGGGAGGACACCGACACCCCCGAGGCCCGGAAGGCGGGCCTGGCCTGGGGCGAGGACAGCGGGCTCAACTGGGATCAGAAGTTCGCTGCCTGGGTCCAGTCCATGGAGCGCACTCCAGGCAACGACACCTACTACGACACCTTCACCTTGACCACACCGTGGGGCAAGACCTTGCCGGCGCCAGCGCTGGAGTGCGCCGAGGTGGCCATGTTCTTGCGCATCTCCTTTGCGTCCTGGTACGGGCTGCCTTTCTACCTTACGGCGGTGGACAGCTCGGGCACCCGCATCTACTTCGGGCATTTCGGCGCCCGCACCAAGAGCGGCCGTTACAAGAAGACCCCCCTGTACAAGAGCTGGTACACCGACTACACGAGCCAGCTCGCCGGAAAGTCCAACCAGTACATCATCGACAACTGGCCCTCGGACTCCCGCCTTCGGGAGAGGGGGCTATACGGCGACGGGGACGACATGGACTGGCTGCCCGGAGAGGGCGCCCACAAGGCGGGTCACTACTTCGACCAGGTGTATCTCAACAAGCGGGTGGGCCATTTCATGCGGCTCATCCTTTCGTACTTCGGGTCCATGCACCTGGCCGGGTCGCGAAACACCTACAACCTCAAGCCCCAGGCCCTGCGTGCGGGGGACATCCTCGTGGAGCGCTGGCAGAAGAGGGGCATCGGCCATGTGCTGGTGGTCAAGCAGGTCACCGAGATGCCTGGCGACAAGATGGAGGCCAACCTGGCCTCGGGCTCCATGCCGCGGCGGCAGCCCAAGTGGGAGGACGGCGCCTCCTCCAAGCACACCTTCACCATCGCCTACACCGGCGGTGAGGGCACCAACTCCGACGGTGATGAGTACGCCAAGCTGGGTGGCGGCCTGAAGCGCTGGCGGGTGGCCAAGAATCGAAACGGCTACTGGACCAACACCTGGATGAACGCGGACGAGGCGAGCTGGATAAACGACACGGACTACGAGCGCATCGCCGCTCGCCCGGGTCAGTTCGAGGACCTGCTGGGGGAGGTGAGCCCCGAGCAGCTCCGCGAGTCCTTCCTGCAGATGATCTCCGACGCCAGGAATCACCTGCGCCAGTACCCCGCCTCCTGCAGCGCGCGCGAGCGCAGGGAGGAGGCCTTTGGCCTCCTTTACGACCTGAGCCAGCGGGAGCTCGGCATGACCCGGGCCCAGGTGGACGCCCAGTACCGGATCTTCGAGGACTACGTGTTCGCGGCCCTGGAGTACACGCAGTCCAAGACCTGCTGCTGGAACTCCTCCAACGCGGCCATGTTCCAGATCATCATGGACTACAACAACGAGCGCCAGGAGCCCCAGTGCCAGGAGCCGGTGGTGTTCAAGGCCATGGGAGGTGGGTACAACCTCTTCAAGGAGTACGCCGACAGCACGGGCCGAGGGCACCTGTGGCGCTCCTGGTCCGAGGACGAGTCTTGCCCCCAGCGGGACGTGAGCAACGACACCGAGGCCACCCACGACTGGACGCCCTGGTGCGATCTCGGCGCCCAGACCCCCACCCCGGACTGCTCCGACTCCTTCGAGCCGAACAACAGCCCGGACGCCGCGGCGTCCATCACCGCGGGCTCCTTCGAGGACCTGGAGGTGTGCCCCGGCAACGAGGACTACTTCCAGGTGACGAGCACCGGCTCCTTCTCGGCGCGCATCGAGTTCGTGCACGCGAGCGGCGACCTGGACATGGAGCTGTACAGGGGCTCGGACAAGATCGCCTCCTCCACGTCCACGGGCAACTTCGAGGAGGTCACCGCGGGCTCCGCTGGCACGTACACGGTCAGGGTGTTCGGCTACAACGGCGCGTCAAACACCTACTCGTTGACCCTCACCGACGGGGGCGGAGGATCGGACTGCACCGACGGATATGAGCCCAATGGCGACTCGAGCGTTGCTACACCCCTGTCAGAGGGCACGTACCAGTCGCTGCAGATCTGTCCCAGCGACGCGGACTGGTACGCCATCGAGGTCACCGCCGGGCAGACCATCAGCCTGGAGGCGCGCTTCAGCCACTCCGACGGGGACCTGGACATGACCCTGTACGACTCCAGCGTCTCCCAGGTGGCCAACGCCCAGTCCACCAGCGACAACGAAGCCATCACCGTGGAGGCGGGCAGCAGCGGCACTTACTACCTCAAGGTGTTCGGCTACAGCGGCGCGACCGCACCCTACTCGCTGGTGGTGGACCTGCAGTAGCTGCGCTTGCCGCAGGGCCTATCGCGAGGCTGTGCCCGAGAAGATCTGGGGCCCGGTGAGGGGCTCGCCCTCGAGGTAGTAGCGCATGACCTTGGGGTCGAGGCGGGTGGTGACGCAGCGGGCCCAGCCCGGGGGACGCTGCAGATGGGGGGGGAACACCTTCGCAGCCTCCAGCACCGGACCCCTGAGGTATCGAAGCTCGAGGTGGGCCGGGGGGGCGTCAGGGGAGGGGACGGGGCCCCCGTGGCGAGCCAGGTGCCAGCCCCAGGTGCCAAAGGTGGGCACGTGGGCTTGCAATGAGAGCACCGCGTACCCGGCCTGCCGCAGGGTGTCGCCCACGCACCAGAAGGCGCGCCGGGTGGCGTAGGGGCTCCCCGCCTGGGTGACGAGCACTCCGCCAGGTCGGAGCCGCCGTCGGAGCTGGAGGTAGAGCTCCAGCGAGTAGAGCTTGGCCAGGTCCGGGGAGCGGGGGTCGGGGAAGTCGGCCACGATCACGTCGTAGCGGTCGCGCACGGCAGAGATGTACCTGTCCGCGTCCACGTTGCGCACCTTCACCCGCGCCACGGCCTCCCTGTGGCGTGCCAGCGCCAGCCTTGGCCTCTCGGCGTACTTGTAGATGGTCTGCGTCCCCTTGCCAGGGGTGATGCCCCTTGCCTGGATGTGGCGAAGCCTGGGGCTCCTCAGGGAGCCGCCGTTGAGCTTCACCAGCGGGGCGTAGGTCCGCGCCAGGCGGGTCATGGCCGGGTCCAGGTCCACCAGGGTGACCTGCCGGACCGAGGGCCACTTGAGGATCTCTCGCACCGCGAAGCCGTCTCCACCCCCTAGCACCAGCACGTCCCTCGGGGGTCGCCCCAGAGCCATGAGGGCCGGGTGGACAAGCATCTCGTGGTAGATGAACTCGTCCTCGGAGTCGAGCTGCAAGCGGCCGTTCAAGTAAAGCGAGAGGCGGGCGCCGCGTCCGGTGATGACGATGTCCTGGTAAGGGGTGTGCTTGTGGAGGCGGATGGGCTGGGCGTACAGGTGCTGGCGGGCGGTGTGGACCAGGCGCGGGGAGCCGAGGGCGAAGGCGGTCAAGGCCGCAATGCAAGAGGCCATGAGCACCACCAGGGCGACGCGGTGGGTGAGCAGCCTCCAAAAGACGACCAGGGTGAGCAGGGCGACGGCCAGGTTAGCCAGACCCAGGATGAGGCTGATGGTGTCGAGCCCCATGAGCGGCAGCAGCACGAAGGCCCAGACCAGGGCCCCTGCCAGGCCGCCGAGGTAGTCCAGGGAGAAGACCTGGCCCACGTTGCGCCGGAGCTGGGGCTGCCATCGCTGGTTGATGCGCATGAGCAGCGGGATCTCCATGCCGATCCCAAAGCCGATGGCCACCGCCAGCAGATACAGGACGAAGCGGAAATGCTCCAGGTATGCGAAGGCCATGTACAGCAGCACGGCCGACGCGCCCCCGACTGTGCCCAGGCCGATCTCCACCGCCACGAAGATGGTCGCCAGGTGCTCCTCCTTCGAGAACCAGCCCTGGACCATGCCCGCCAGACCCATGGCCGAGAGCATCAGCGCGATGATGAGCGAGAACTGCTCGATGGAGTTGCCCAGAAGGTGCGTCGCCACCGTGGAGAGGCAGTACTCGTACACCAGGCCAGAGCCCCCCAAAAAGAGCACAACCATGGCCAGAAACAGGCGAGAGAGCCGGCCCGGGGCGCGGGCAGTGGTCTTTTTGGCTTCGCCCCCCTGGGCCTGGGTCTCGGGGGTGTCTTTTTGGGGGCGCTCGGTCACGCAGCGCAGAATAGACCCATCGAGGCTCCGATTCCAGCCTCGCGATCAGG
>JAJRWW010000662.1 GCA_024276595.1 Myxococcota bacterium | reverse complement strand
GGCGCAGGGAGCGACCACGGCGCAGGAAGCGACCACGGCGTCGAAGACTGGCTCATGGACTGGGCAACCCTCCACGGCGAGGTCCCGCTGCCGCCGTACATCCGCCGCCCCGCCGGAGAGCTGGACCAGGACAGGGAGCGATACCAGACCGTCTACGCCCGGGAGAGGGGCTCGGTGGCAGCCCCCACGGCTGGCCTCCACTTCACCCAGTCCCTGCTCGATCGCATGGAGGCCCGGGGGATCGAGCTGGCCCACTTGACGCTGCACGTGGGGCCCGGCACCTTTCGGCCGGTCCGGGTGGAGCAGGTCTCCGAGCATCGCATGGAGGCCGAGCGGGTGGAGATCTCTCCCGAGCTGGCGAAGGCGGTGCGAGACGCCCACGCCGCCGGGCGCCCCGTGGTGGCCGTGGGCACCACCTCCGTGAGGGGGCTGGAGGGCATGGCCACGGCTCCTGGCGAGCTGCGAACGGGCACCGAGGATGTCTCCATCTTCATCACCCCCGGCCACCGGTTCCGGGTGGTGGACATGCTCATCACCAACTTCCACCTGCCCCGCTCCACGCTGCTAATGCTGGTCTCCGCCCTGGCCGGCACCGACCGCGTGCTCGAGGCCTACCGCCACGCCGTGTGGGAGGGATACCGCTTCTACTCCTACGGCGACGCCATGCTGATCAAATGACCGACACCGCTTTTTCTTTCGAGCTCCTGGCCACCTGCGGCCAGGCCAGGGCGGGGCGGATGCACACCCCCCATGGCTCCGTGGACACACCGGCCTTCATGACCGTGGGCACCTACGGAGCCGTCAGGGGCATGCCCCCCGAGGCCCTACGCGCCACCGGCGCGAGCATCATCCTGGCCAACTCCATGCACCTGTACCTGCGGCCCGGGCTGGAGGTGGTGGATCTCCACGGCGGCCTCCACGCCATGATGGGCTGGGATGGCCCCATCCTCACGGACTCGGGCGGGTTCCAGCTCATGAGCCTGAGCACGCTCCTCTGCGTTGACGAGGACGGCGTGGACCTCCGGGCCCCCGCCGACGGGAGCCGCCACCGCCTGACCCCTGCACAGGTCATGGAGACCCAGCGCCGCCTCGGCGTGGACATCGCCATGGTGCTCGACCACTGCCCGGCCGCCGACGCGTCGGACTCCTTCAAGCGCGATGCCATGGAGCGCTCCACCCGCTGGGCCCGTATCTGCCTGGACCAACCACGAGGTCCGGGCCAGGCTGTGTTTGGAATCGTTCAGGGGGGCGTTGACCTGGACCTGCGACGCCAGCACCTGGCGGCCATCGCCGAGCTGGAGCCCGACGGCCTGGCCCTGGGCGGCCTGGCGGTGGGGGAGGGGCCAGAGGAGATGGACCGGGTGGTCTCCCAGACCGCCCCGCAGATGCCGTCGCGCAAGCCACGCTACCTCATGGGGGTGGGCTTCCCCAGGGACATCGTGGCCTCTGTGCGCGGCGGAATGGACCTCTTCGACTGCGTGATCCCCACCAGGCACGCCCGAAACGGCCAGCTCTTCACCGCAAAGGGGCGCATCAACATCGCCAACGCGCGCTTTCGAACCGACAGCTCTCCACCAGACCCGGGGTGCGACTGCACAACCTGCCAGCGCTTCTCCCGGGCCTACCTGCGCCACCTGTACTCCACAAAGGAGATCCTCTACTCCACCCTGGCCACCACCCACAACCTCCGGTTCTACCAGCGCCTCATGCGGGATCTGCGCGAGGCCATCCTGGGCGCAGACACATCTCGCCTCGAAGAGCTGGCCGAGCGCTTCAGCGCATGAAGGCCATGTCCGCGAGCCCCCTCCAGCTCCAGTACCGGCGCCCCCTAGACCTCACCGCCCAACCGGTCTGAGGCACGGCCTCGCTGATCCCTTGAGGACGAGAATCTGTCGCAAATGAGTCAAGCTTTGGATCAGGCGCACGACGCGGCACGAACCAGCCGGCGCACGTGCGACGGCCGGCGACGAGTGTCGCCGTGCTGAGGGGAGGGGGCTAGTAGTTGGCTTCGGCCTGGGCGAAGTAGCTCTTTGGGTGGGCGCAGGCGGGGCACTTCTCCGGGGCCTCGTTGCCCTCGTGGATGTAGCCGCAGTTGGCACATTTCCAGCGGATGGGCTCGTCCCGCGAAAAGACCGCATCGGCCTTCACGCGCTCGAGGAGCTTTCTGTACCGGTCCTCGTGCTCCTTCTCCACCTTGGCGATCATCGTGAAGGCAGTGGCCACCTCGGGGAAGCCCTCCTCCTCGGCCTTGGCGGCAAAGGCGGGGTATATCTCTGTCCACTCCTCCTTCTCGCCCTCGGCTGCCGCGAGGAGGTTCTCCGCTGTGTCGCCGATCTTGCCGGCGGGGTACATGGCGGTGATCTCCAGGCCGCTCCCCCGCTCCAGGAACTTGAAGAACACCTTGGCGTGGGATCGCTCGTTGTCCGCGGTCTCCTCGAAGAGGCGGGCTATCTGCAGGTAGCCCGCCTTGCGAGCCACGCCCGCTGCGTAGGTGTAGCGGTTGCGCGCCTGGGACTCACCCGCAAAGGCCTTCAACAGGTTTTTCTCGGTCTCGGTTCCTTGTAGCTGTGCCATCTGTTTCTCTCCTCCAAAGTGCTGATTGCAGTAGTGCTGCAGCTCGGCCGCGGAATATACCACAGCCGCAAGGGAGTGTCCTTTTGATGAAACGTGACTTCATTTGGCTCTATGATGAAGGGTGCGCGGGCCTGGGTGCGCGGGCCTGGGTGCGCGGGCCTGGGTGCGCGGGCCTCTGGCCCGCATTTCATCCTGGGTGCGCGGGCCTCTGGCCCGCATTTATTCATCACGCGCATCGATCGTGCGGGCCGGAGGCCCGCGCACCCAGGGACGCGCTGGACCAGGGCCAGTCCTCTGGGGTGTCGATCAGCCCCGCTT
>JAJRWW010000661.1 GCA_024276595.1 Myxococcota bacterium | reverse complement strand
GGAGGAGCGGCCGTGGCGAAGGTAGAGCACGGTCGCGCCGATGGCGGCCAGGGCCAGCAGCCCGGCTCCCCAGCGCGGGTCTCCCACCAGGAAGCTGCCCGTGGAGAAGCCCAGGCCGTAGATGACCGCCAGGCCAGCGCCAAAGTCGATGAAGATGCTGCGCCTGAGCACCCGGTCGGGGTGGGGCCGTGGGGGAGCGATCTCCCCCCACGCACCTCCGGGGTGAACCCGGTCGTGGAAGAGGCGGAGCCGAGCCTGGCCCACGGGCCTGGTGAGGAGCGTCGCGGTTATCCAGCAGGCCATGGTCGTCGGCACCAGGATCAGCGCCTTGAGGTGTGTGGGCAGGTCGAGCAGACTCAGCAGCAGGGCCAGGACGAGGGATGAGGCCAGGGCCGACAGCTCGGACCAGGCGTTGATTCGCCACCAGAACCAGCGCAGGATGAGCACCGGGCCCAGCCCGGCTCCCAGGGACCACACCAGCTCCCAGGCGCCCGAGATGGATCTTATCGAGAGAGCGGCCAGGGCGGCCAGACCCATGAGGCCCACGGTGGCCAGCCGGGCCACCACCAGGTAGTGCGCCTGGCTCCTGTGGCTGCGCCAGAGGCGGCGGTACAGGTCGTTGACGAGGTAGGACGCTCCCCAGTTGAGGTGGGTGTCTATGGTGGACATGAAGGCGGCCAGGAAGGCCGTGACCAGCAGGCCCTTCAGGCCCACCGGGAGCAGCTCGGCCATCATCCGGGGGTAGGCGTCCTTGGGGGAGGCGAGGTCGCCGGGGGCGATGAGCACCACCGAGCAGAGGGCCACCAGGATCCAGGGCCAGGCGCGCAGGGAGTAGTGAACCAGGGAGAACCAGAAGGCGGCCCAGAGGGCGTGGCGCTCGTCTTTGGCAGCCGCAGAGCGCTGCATGAGGGCGCCGCCGCCGTCTGCGTTGTGGTTGGCCCACCACATGACGCACAGGAACACCGCGAACTGCGTCCGGGCGTCGTAGAGCAAGTGGGGATCGGGCAGGTGCGCGGGGCCACCCGCGCCGGAGAGGGGCACCATGCGCAGGGTGTTGCCGGTGGGATCCGCCGCGCGCACCTGCTCGGTCAAGGAGGCCAGGCCCCCGGTGTCGGCCACCGCCAGGATCGCGAAGGCGATGGTGCCTCCAAGGGCGAGCAGGAGCTGGAGCAGGTCAGTCACGACCACCCCCCACAAGCCGGAGAGGCTGGCGTAGATCAGGGCGACGGCGCAGAGGGCCGCCACCGCCGCCAGGGCGTCCACTCCCAGCATCCCCTCGGCCACCGCGGCCATGGCGGCGATCACCCAGCCCATGACCAGGGCATTGTAGGGGACGGCGAAGAGGAAGGCCTTGAGGCTCCGGAGCACGAGGGCTGGCTTCCCCTCGTACCGCAGCTCGCAAAGCTGCGCGTCGGTGAGCACCTCGGCGCGGCGCCACAGGCGGGCGAAGAGGAAGACCCCCAGCACGTGAAACAGGGCCATGGACCACCAGAACCAGTTGCGCCAGATGCCGTCCGAGCGCACGTACTCTGTCACGGCCAGGGGGGTGTCCGCCGCGAAGGTGGTGGCCACCATGGAGGTGCCCGCCAGCCACCAGGGCAGGTTCCTCCCGGCCAGGAAGAAGTCGTCCACCGAGCCGCTGGCCCGCCGCCGGAGCCACAGCCCCACCGCCAGGGCGACTCCCAGGTAGCCCCCCACGATGAGCCAGTCGGCGAATGCGAGCTGCATGGCCGGGATCAATCTCCGTGTGACCTCTGCGTTGTCGTGCTATTGTCTCCGCCTCAATTGCGTCCCGGCGGCCCATGTGGGGCGATGGGGCGATGGGGCGATCTCAGGCCAGGACTAGCTCACGGAGGTTACCATGTCCAGCACAGCCAAGAACACGTTTCACCTGCCCTTCTCCCCGGACGTTGTGTTGGCGACGGTGACGGACACGGCCTTCTTGGAGGCCAACTTCCTGGCCCAGGACAACCCTGCTGTGGAGGTCAAGGAGCGGAGCCGAACGGAAGGGGAGCTGATCATCGACTGCCAGGTCACAGAGTACGCAAAGGGAGTGAGCGGCGTGGACCGCAGCAAGACCCAGAAGACCACCACCGTCTACGTGTGGGATCTGCGTGCGCGAAAGGGTGAGTGGACCTACGAGAACCCCAGCGCCCAGGGCAAGATGGCCAAGGTGTGGGGCAGCTCGGTGATCCTGCCCGAGGGCGATGGCGCCATCCTGACCGAGGAGTTCAATGTGAACATCAAGGTCCCCCTCATGGGCGGCAAGATCGAGAAGATCATTCTCAAGGAGGTCAAGCGATACTGGCCTGCCTACGAGAAGCTGGTGCGAAGCTGGTGCGAGAAGCACAGGTAGCCCCTATGCCATGATGGCTCACTCCGTGCGAGCCCCGGTAAGAAAGGATCGCCTCCACCGGTTCACCTTCTCTGCCCCGTAGGCGCGGTTCCAGGCCGAGAGCATGGGTCCCAGGGGCACGTCATCGAAGACGCCGTGGTGAGCGGTGTACTCGGCGTAGGGGCGGCCCAGGTCGTCTCTCGCCGGGAAGATGGCGCTGCTTTGTCCGTCAAAGCGCAGCAAGGGGAGCTGGTGCTCCTCGCAGATGGCCCTGTCAAAGGCCGGGGTTGCGTCGAGCCAGCGGCTCCTTATCAGCAGCCTGGCGTAGCAGTGCCAGGTGAAGAGGTTGGTGCCCAGCAGCCGAACGAGGTGGGGTGGCGCCTGATGGTTGCGCATGTCCACGAACACCAGCCGGCCGGGGATCCCCGCCGCCCGGGCCATGGTGACCAGGAGCACCGCCTTCTGCACGCAGTAGCCCCGACCCCGCTCCAGGGTTGTGGAGGCCCGGTAGTGGACGCGATCAGAGAACGGCACGTAGGGGCTGTAGGCCACCGCGTCCCTGGCCCGCTCGAAGATGCGCCGGGCCAGGTCCACCTCGCCCGCAGCAGCCTCCAGCAGCGGATCCACGAGATGCCGAACCCGCGGGTGACCGGTCTCGAAGATGTCGCTGGCGGCGAGGTGGTCTGGCGAGTCAGCCATGGCCCGATTGTCGCGTCATGGGCCCTGGGATGCAAGCCAACCTGCAATAATGGTCCTGGGTGTGGCTGGGTACCCGCTGGCTGTGGTAGGGTGCTCGGGCGTCTCCAGGGGCGGAGGCGTCGGAGACGCCAGTTGCGAGCCACCGCCAAGCACGTTTGTTGCGCCTGTTTTCTTTTGCTCACCCCCACTCTCCTGGTTGCCTCCATGGCCGTTGCCGGGCCGGGCCGAGCTGGGCCCGCTGGTGCTCCTCCCGGACCCGTCCACGGGCGGGGGGCAGCGGGCTACACGAACCCGGTCATCGAGCTGTTGACCGTGGGCCCTGGACCTGGCCTGGTCCAGCGATGGGGGCACGCCGCCCTGTGCGTGCTGTACGAGGGCGAGCCCGGCCGCGACCTGTGCCACAACTACGGCGCCACGTCGGCGCGCTCATTGACAAGGCTCGGGTGGGGGTTTCTCAGGGGCACCGCCCGGTTCAGGGTGGTGCTGCAGTCCTACGGGAACGTGCTGGACATGTACCAGG
>JAJRWW010000660.1 GCA_024276595.1 Myxococcota bacterium | reverse complement strand
GAGCTTTTCGACAATGAGCTGTGGCCGACGCTCACCGCGAACCTCATCCGGGAGAACGTCGTCTACGTGTACGCCTTCGACTACGTGGCCCCGTGAAGGACAATCAAATGCGAACTCGAACGACAAAGCTTCCCATCCGAGTGCTCTGTGTGCTCCTGGTGGGCCTGGCGACGAGCACGCCCGCTCGGGCCGCCGGCTTCCTCGTGTACGACATCTCCGCAGAGGCCCTGGGCAAGGGCAGCGCGGTTACCGCCTCCACCAACGAGCCAGCGGCCGTGTTCTTCAACCCGGCCGCCCTGTCGCAGATGGAGGGCTACCAGTTCTCTCTCGGCACAGTGTGGATCAACGCCTACGCCGCGTTCAAGGACGCCGCCACCGGGGAGGAGACCAAGGCCATTCCACGCAAGGGGGGCTTTTGGCTGCCCACCATCTACGGGATGGCTCGCGTGAACAAGTGGTTGGCGGTGGGCCTCGGGGTCTATACCATCTTTGGCCTGGGCATCGAGTGGCCCTACGACTGGGTCGGCCGCGAGGCATCCATCATGGCCGACATCGAGACGGTCACCTTCTCGCCCACAGTCTCCATCCGCATCAACCGCGTGCTGAGCTTTGCCCTGGGCCTGAACGTGGTGCGTGGGGTCGTGGACATGACCAACGGGCTGCCGGCGGCCATAGGTGGCCACGTGCGCATCGGAGGTGCCACCTTCGGCTTTGGCGGCCACGCGGCCGTGCTCGTGCGGGCCATCCCCAACAAGCTGCACTTTGGCGTGACCTACCACAGCCGGGTGAAGCTGGCCTTTGACGGGCGCGCGGACTTCGAGCCCGAGCACGAGGAGTTCGTGCCCGAGCTGCAGGACCAGGGCGGCAAGGCCGACATCACCCTTACGGACATCATCTCCCTGGGGGTGATGTTTCGCCCCATTCCAAAGCTCACCCTGACCCTGGATGCCAACGTGGTGCTCTGGTCCACCTACGATGAGCTCAAGCTGGACTTCGAGCTGCGCGAGGACCAGGTGCTCCTCCGCAAGAACAAGACCGTGGCCACCTTCCGCATGGGGTTCGAGTACGAGCTGCCGGTGAAGGGGCTCAAGGCGCGCCTCGGCTTCATCTTCGACATGAACCCGGCGCCTGCCGAGTACCTCTCCCCGTCGCTGCCCGACGCCAACAGGATCGACTTTACCTTTGGCCTGGGCTACGAGTGGCGGTGGCTCAAGGTGGACCTGGGCTACATGTTCGTCTACTTCCTCGAGTCCGAGTCTGTGGGCGGCGCCGAGGGCCCTGTGGGGACCTACCGCTCCACCGCGCACCTGACGGCGTTGACCTTCACGGCGCGCTTCGGTCGCGGCAAGAGGGGCTGCGGCTGTGCCAGGCACTCACCCGGTCAGGCTCCTTTGCCAGAGGATACGCCCGGGGCCGCCAGGCCGGGGGGGGCGGACGTGGCTCCTCCGGTTCAGCCAGCGCCCCCAGCGCCTCCTGGGCGCAAGGGACCGAGGGCCACCCCTCCGACCAAGGGTCGATCTCCTGCCACCCCGGCCGCGCCGGCGAGGCCCGGTGGAGCCACTGGCCCTGGAGCCCCTCCCCCTGGCGGGACGAACGCCCCTCCTCGCGTCCCTGCAGATCGTCCTGTAAATCCCTAGTATCATAATAAGTTGCACTTGTGCGGCAATCCCCTTGACGGGGGATGGCATTGTTGATAGTCAGTCCTCACTTATTGACTCGAGGTTTCGCAGAAAACCGCACCTTCCCCAAGGAGAAGAGGAATGATCAAGCCGCATGGTTCCGATGAGCTCAATCCGCTGTACGTTGAGGACGCCGCCAAGCGCGCAGAGCTGCTGAAGGAGGCGGAGGGCCTCCCCAAGCTCCTGGTGAGCTCTGCCGCCGCGGGCAACGCCGTCATGCTCGGCAGTGGCTACTTCAACCCATTGACCGGGTACATGAACGTGGCGGATGCCATGGGCGTCGCCAAGGAGATGAAGACCACGAGCGGCCTCTTCTGGCCCACCCCGGTGCTCAACGTGGTCAAGGACGCCGGCGGGATCCAGGGCGCAAAGCGCATCGCTCTTCTCGACCCCAACGTGGAGGGAAACCCGGTGCTCGCCATCCAGGACGTGGAGGCCGTGGAGGAGATCACCGACGAGCAGATGAGGTTCATGACCGAGAAGGTCTTCCGCACCGACGACATGGAGCACCCCGGAGTGGCTGCCTTCAACAGCGTGGGGCGGTTCTGCGTTTCTGGCCCCATCCAGGTTCTCAACTACTCCTACTTCGAAAAGGAGTTCCCCGAGACCTTCCGTACTGCGGTGCACATCCGCAAGCGCATGCAGGAGTTTGGCTGGGAGAAGGTCGTCGCCTTCCAGACCAGGAACCCCATGCACCGGGCCCACGAGGAGCTCTGCCGCATGGCGCATGAGGCCCTGGGCACCGACGGCATCCTGATCCACATGCTCCTGGGCAAGCTCAAGAAGGGCGACATCCCCGCGGACGTGCGCGACGCCGCCATTCGCAAGATGGCCGAGCTGTACTTCCCCCCCAACACCGTCTACATCACCGGCTACGGCTTCGACATGCTCTACGCCGGGCCCAGGGAGGCCGTGCTCCACGCCGTCTTCCGCCAGAACTGCGGCTGCACCCACCTCATCGTGGGCCGCGATCACGCGGGCGTTGGCTCCTACTACGGCCCCTTCGACGCGCAGTCCATCTTCCACGAGGAGGTGCCAGAGGGCGCCCTGGAGATCCAGATCTTCGAGGCGGACCACACCGCCTGGTCCAAGAAGCTCAAGAAGGTCGTCATGATGCGCACGGTGGACGACCACACCAAGGACGACTGGATCTTCCTGTCTGGCACCAAGGTGCGGATCATGCTCTCCAACGGTGAGAGCCTCCCCGAGGAGTTCAGCCGCCCCGAGGTGGCCCAGATCCTCATGGAGTACTACCAGTCCGAGGCCGCCAAGGAGTAGCTTGGCTCCACAGCCCTCTCCTGCGCCTTTAGTCTCTTGGCTGCGGCGACGGCTACATGAACGTTGCGGCCGGGGAGACCTGCGACGACGACAACACGGTCTCAGGTGATGGCTGCGACGCTGCCTGCCAGTCCGAGGTCTGCACCGACACGCTCTCGACGCCCTTCAACGAGAACAACGGCTTTGACGGCAACATGTTCGACGTCGTCGTGTTGCAGCCAGTCACAATCGACTCCTTCGACGTCAACTGTGATGGCACCAACGACTTGGAGATCTACTACAAGACCGGCACCTGGGTCGGCAGCGAGGGCGACCCCGGTAGCTGGACCCTCATCGGCTCGGTGTCGGGCGTGGTGTGCAACCCGACGGACACGCCCACGCCCCTCGACCTCGACCTGAACCTCACCCTCGGCGGCGGTCAGACGGTGGCCTTCTACGTGACCACCACTGGTGGGAGCATCAACTACACCAACGGCACGGCGGTGGGAGCCACCGTGGCCCAGGACACGCACCTCCAGATCCTGGAGGGCTGGGGGGGAGGGTACCCCTTTGGGTCCAGCAACACTCCCCGTGTCTGGAACGGGACGATCGTCTACTGCCGGTAGGTAAGCCCGTGGGCTGCTCGTCCGAGACCCGAAGGAGCACCTCGGGCTTCAGGATCGGAGGGCCTCCAGGTCCGCGTACAGGCCCAGCGCCTCTGGGTTCTTCAGAGCGTCCCTGTTGTGCACGGGCCGCCCATCGATGACCTGGCGCACGGCCAGCTCCACCTTCTTGCCGCTGATGGTGTAGGGGATGTCCTCCACCTGGAGG
>JAJRWW010000064.1 GCA_024276595.1 Myxococcota bacterium | reverse complement strand
TCGCTTTGGAGCCTCTGATATACGATTTGGCGAGGAGGTGCCAGATGCGTGCGGTCGTCCAGCGGGTGAGCCGCTGCGAGGTTCGGGTGGACGGCGAGACGGTGGGAAGAATAGGCCCGGGGCTGGCCGTGCTGCTGGGGGGGGGGGAGGGCGATGGGGAGGCCGAGCTGGAGTACCTGGTGAGGAAGGTGGTGGGGCTGAGAGTGTTTCCCGATGAGCGGGGGAGCATGAACCTCTCCTTGGTGGACGTGGAGGGGGAGCTCGTGGTCATCCCGCAGTTCACCCTCTACGGGGACTGCCGAAAGGGGCGGCGCCCATCGTTCGTGAAGGCCATGGCCCCCGCTCCGGCGGAGCGGCTCTGCGCCCTCTTTGCCCGGCGGGCCAGCGTCCTGGGGGTTGGGCACGTGGCAGAGGGGCGCTTCGGGGCCATGATGGATGTGGAGCTGGTAAACAGCGGTCCGGTGACGTTGCTCTTGGACTCCGACCGGCGGTTCTAAGGTCTACTGGCGAGGCAGGTCCAGATCTTGACTCACCTGGTACAGCTTTGCCTGCTCGAGGGGGTCAGCCGTCCGCAGCCAGGGACTGCTCGCCCATGGCCTCCTCCTGCAGGAAGCGGGTGGCACTGTCGATGCCGTTCTCCAAAGAGGAGAGCACCAGGCGGATGAGCGCGTCCAGGTTGTCGCGCAGCACCTCGTAGTAGTGCTGGCGCTCCACGGCGTGGATGACAACGGGCAGGTATCCGTCCCGGTACAGGAGCATGTTCATCAACATGCGCGCCACCTTGCCGGAGTTTTTCATCCACGGATAGATGGTGATTAGCCGATGATGCACCGCTGTGGCCCTGCGGATGGGGTGCATCTTCTTGAACTCCTGGGTGCCCACCCAGTCCACCAGCTTGCGCAGCTTGTAGGAGATCTTCTCCGGGGGGACGATCTCGTGGAAGTACATCCGGTGCAGCGGGTTCTCCTTGCGGTAGTAGCACTGCTTGCCGTCGGAGTCGATGGTCACTGTCTGGTGAAGCAGCTTGATTGTGTTGAGATCAAAGCCGATTCTTCGCCTCGCGGCCAGGGTGCGCACCAGGTCGATGGCCGCCTTGTGGGCGCAGATCTCGTCGTACATGGGGATCAGCGAGGAGTCGCTGATGATCCGGGAGTCCACCGCGGCCTTCAGCTCGTGAAAGTGGAGCACGACGCCCTCCAGGGCGTTGTCGTGATAGATCCAGGAGAGGTCCAGCGCCGCATCGAACTGGGCGGTGGTGGGCTCTGACGCCTGGTGAAGGAGCTCGCGCAGGGTCTCCATCTTGGCGTCAATCTCGTAAAAAGACGTCTGCTCGCTCATACTTGCCAGTGCCTGACCCGGCGAACAACCGGGGCTGAAAGAGATGAAAGCCTAGCCAACGAGAAATCAACAAAGAACCTGATACTGCTTATCCGGCCCATTGTCAAGCAAAATTATGATGTTACATAGAGTGTGGCCCGGAAAGAGGCTTCAGGGCTCCTCTGGGAGGTCTTGGCCCGTGTCGAGCTGCTTTCGAACAAACCGTGCCAGCTCCAACGGCTTGAAAGGCTTGGAGATAAGCGGAATGGAACCCGAGGAGTGCAGGTGCTGGTTGAGCTCCTCCTCCGGGTGACCCGACATGAACATGATCCGTGCGTGGGGTCGGAGGGGCTGGAAGGAGATGGCCAGCTTTGGACCTGAGACCTCGGGCATCACCACGTCCGACAGCAAGGCGTGGATGGGGCCCGGGTGGTGCTCGGCCAGGCTCAGGGCTGCGCTGGCCCCGGGGGCTGTGAGCACCACGTAGCCGAAGCGCTCCAGGATCCTGCATGTCAAGGTGATCACCTGGTCGTCGTCCTCCACCAGGAGGATCGTCTCGTCGCCGCGGTAGGGGCTGGAGTACAGGCCAGACTCCGGGTCCAGCTCGGCGTCGCTCTCTGCCAGGTGTCTGGGGAGGCAGATCCTGAACTGGCTGCCCTCCCCGGGGCTGGAGTCGATCCAGATCCCGCCGCCCGCCTGCTTCACGACCCCGTAGACGGTGGCGAGGCCCAGGCCGGTGCCCTTCCCCTCCGGCTTCGTCGTGAAGAAGGGCTCGAAGACCCGGAGCTGTGTCTGGGCGTCCATGCCCTCCCCGGTGTCGGAGACCACGAGCAGCACGTAGCTGCCGGGCTCCAGGCCCAGGTAAAGCCTGTCGTCGGGCTCGGACAGCTCCAGGTTGCGGGTCTGGATCCGGATCTGGCCCCCCTCGGGCATGGCGTCCCTGGCGTTCACCACCAGGTTCACCAGCATCCGCTCTATCTGCGCAGGATCCGCGTGGATCCAACCCAGGTTTGGCGCCAGGTCGGAGGTGAGCTCCACCGTCTCCACGAGGAGCCTCCGCAGCATCGACTCCAGCCCCTCCACAATCTCGTTGATGTCCACCAGGCGAGACTGCCGAGGCTGGCGGCGGGAGAAGGTCAGAAGCTGCCTGGTGAGGGACGCCGCCTGCTCGGCGGCCTTGCGGATCTCGCGCAGATCCGGCTGCACGGGAGAGGAGTCGTCGAGATCGAAGGCCACCAGGTTGCAGTAGCCCAAAATAGCTGTGAGCAGGTTGTTGAAGTCGTGGGCGATCCCACCTGCGAGCTGGCCGATGGCCTCCATGCGCTGGGACTGCAAGAGCTGCATCTTCATGGACGTCTCACGACGAGCCTGCCTCTCGCGGTGGATCGCAGCGTCCAGCACCGGCGACATCCTGGAGGCCGCCGCCTCCAGCAGGTCCAGGTCGTGGCGCTGCGCGCCCATGCGGGGGCCCACTGCCAGCAGGCCGATCACCTCACCTTGAAAGACCAGGGGCGCGGCGGCCACGGGCTGTGCGGTCTGGAGCTCCCCTGGCAGGGGCAGGGGCCCTGAGAGCACCGAGCACTGGCATTGACATGCGAGGTCGAAGGCCTCGCGCCACACATTGGAGGGCACTCTCTGCTCCTTTGAAGGAGCCGCGCTGGAGGAGGAAGATGTGCTGCGCATGGTGAGCACTCGCAGGGCCCCATCCTGGTCCACGTGGCCCACCAGCCCGAGCTGGATTGAGAGCCCGTCCAGCACGGCGTCCAGGAGCCGGTCCAGGGCTCGGTCGACGCTGTTGGAGCGCAGCACCCGGTCGATCCAGCGGTGAAGGGCGAGCTCCCTGAGGGGACCCGCCTCGGGGCTGTTGCCCAGGTGCTCGATCACAG
>JAJRWW010000659.1 GCA_024276595.1 Myxococcota bacterium | reverse complement strand
TCATGATGGTGGACATCTTCAACCGCTCCACCGAGACGGCCCTGGTGGCCATGAGCCGCCTGGCAGAGGCACACGGATCAGAGGGTGAGGCCCTCACCGCGGCGCAGATCGCCGCGGACCGTAACGTCTCCAAGCACTTCGTTGCCAAGGTGCTGACAGTGCTTTCGCAGCGCGGCCTGGTGCGGGGCAACCCGGGGCGCAAGGGGGGCTACTCCCTCGCTCGGCCCCCCTCGGAGATCACCCTGTTGGAGATCGCCGAGTGCTTTGAGCGGCTGGATCGGGTGGCGCCCTGTCCCCTCGGGCCGGGCAAGTGCGGCCAGGGCGGAAAGTGCGCCCTGCACGACGAGATCCTGGAGATCCAGCAGCGGGTGGCGCGCTTCCTCTCCCACACGACGCTCATGGTGTTTACCAAGGCCCCACCGAGTGCCGGGGCCGGGGATCAGGCGCCCAGGTAGCGGGCGTAGAGGGTGCGGGCCCTGGCCTCGTCCTCGGTTCCCTGGATGATGGCCCTGCCGTCGGCGAACACGAGCACGGTGTGCTCGGGCAGCTCGAGCCTGAGCATGGAGCCGCTGGATGTGACCTCGCCGTGGCCCCGGAGGCGCTCGGCCAGGGCGTCCAGGTCGAAGCCCGGGGCGGAGCTCGGGGTGATCTGCACGGCGTTGCGGCCGCAGAGGGTGGTGGTCCAGGATCCGCGACGCCGGGACAGGAAGTCGTAGCTCCCCTCCCAGCAGCAGGGGCAGGCAGGATCCCGGTGAACCCTGGCCACGCGGTAGGTGCCCTGCCACAGGTCCACCGAGAGCAGGCCCGGCTCCAGGTCGCCCGGGCTCACGAGCTGCCTGATGGCCGCGGCAGACTGGACCGCTCCCACGAGGACGGGGGAGGCGTTGAGCACCCCAGCGGTGTCGCACGTAGGGGTGGCGCCCGCTGGCGGAGGCTCTGGAAACAGACACCGCAGGCACGGGCCGCGGCCCGGGAGGATCGCCAGGGCCAGGCCGCCAGTGCCCACCACGCCGCCGTAGAACCAGGGGACCCCGTGCTTGACGCAGGCGTCGTTGGCCAGGTAGCGGGTCTCCAGGTTGTCGGTGCCGTCGAGCAAGACCTGGGCCCCCTCCAGGAGCTGCTCGATGTTGCCCGCGTGGGCGTCCACCACTCGCGGCTCCAGGGTGATCTCCGAGTTGATCCTGCCCAGGTGTCGGGCCGCTGCCTCGGCCTTGGGGGTTCCCCGCCGGGCGTCATCCTCGTCGAACAGGAGCTGCCGCTGGAGGTTGTTTCTCTCCACCACGTCCCGGTCCACCAGCCTCAGGTGGCCCACCCCTGCCCGGGCAAGCAGCTCGGCGATGACCCCGCCCAGGGCGCCGCATCCCAGGACGACCGCTGTGGCCTCTCCCAGCAGCGCCTGTCCCTGGCGGCCGATCTCGGGCAGCACCGTCTGGCGGGAGTAGCGGTCCCCGCTCATGGGCGAAGGCCCCCCATGGTCTCCACCACCTCCACCAGGGCCTTCACGGCCCGATGGATCTCGGCCGCTGTGGTTTCGGGGCCCAGGGAGAAGCGCAAGGAGGAGCGCGCCTGGTCCTCGCTGGCACCCATGGCGATCAGCACGTAGGAGGGCTCCGGGTCGCCAGAGGAGCAGGCAGAGCCCACCGAGGCGGAGATCCCGGCGCCGTCCAGCAGGAGCATGACATCCTCGCCAGAGAGCCCCGGAAGGGTCACATTGAGGGTGTTGGGGAGGCGGCGGCGGGGGTGACCGTTTGTCCTGAGCCCAGGGAGCTCCGCCAGCAGGCGCGTCTCGAGCAGCTCCAGCAGGGAGCGCATGCGCGCGCTGTCAGCTCCCATGGTCTCGGCGGCCAGCTCGCAGGCGGCGCCCAGGCCAACTATGCCCGGGAGGTTCTCCGTGCCCGCTCTCCGCCGGCGCTCCTGGCCTCCGCCCAAAAGCTGCGGCCGCAGGTGGAAGCCCCTCCTGACATAGATGGCGCCCACCCCCTTGGGGCCACCCAGCTTGTGGCCGGAGAGAGAGAGCATGTCCACCCCGAGGGCGCGTACGTCCACCGGGATCCTCCCCACGGCCTGGACCGCGTCCGTGTGCATTGCCACCCCGCGCTCCCTGGCGACCGCCGCCAGCTCCTCCAGGGGCTGGATGGTCCCCACGTCGTTGTTGGCCAGCATTATGGACACCAGCGTTGTGTCACTGGCCAGGGCGTCGCGGAGCTCCTGTGGTGGGACCTCTCCCAGGGGTGTCACTCCCAGGTGGGTCGTCTGGCAGCCCCTGGAGGCCAGGTCCTGGCAGGGGCGCAGCACCGCCTGGTGCTCCACCGCGCTGGTGATCACGTGGGGGGAAGCACCCCCGCGCTGCTCAACGGTCCCCCGGATGGCCATGTTGTTGGCCTCGGTGCCACCGCTGCAAAAGACTATCTCCTCTGGCCGGGCGTGGATGAGGGCCGCCACCTGCTCCCGCGCCCTGTCCAGGCCGCGCCGGGCCTGCTGGCCATGCCAGTGTAGGCTGGATGGGTTGCCAAAGGTCCCCCGGAGGTAGGGCTCCATGGCTCCGAGCACCTGGGCACGGAGCGGGGTGGTGGCGTTGTGGTCCAGGTATACGCGGTCCATGGAGCTCACCGGCGATCATGGCCGGGGGTCGCCGCGGCACTGCGTCCGGGTGTCGGCGCGGGTGGCGGTGATGGCCCCCACGGGGCAGACCCTGTAGCAGGCGCCGCAGCGGATGCAGTTGGCGCTGTCGATCCAGATGAATGTTCCCTCACGGGGCACTTCCGTCTCCACGAAGCCCGTGGAGAATCCGTCCTCGTCCGATAATAGCCGAGTGACCCGGCGAATGCACTCCCTGGGAGAGGCCCCGATGCACCAGTCGCAGTGGATGCACCGGTCGGGGTCGATCTCGTACTTGTAGTGGCACAGGTAGCAGCGGCTGGCGCTGGTCTGCACCGAGGGGCCAAGGAGGCCCAGGTCCACCTCCTCGTCGGAGAGACGAGAGGGCAGGGGGAGGAGCGCTGGTGGAGGCTGGTCCAGGAGGTCGTGGTCCCGGAGCCGCCCCGTCTCGCCAGAGATCAGGACGGATCGGTCCAGCTCCAGGGCCCGGCGCCGGTGTCCCATGAGGGCCTCGTCGATGCTGTCGGCGGCGGCCTTGCCCGAGGCCACGGCGCTGATCACGTCCAGGCTCCCGCTGCCGAAGTCGCCGGCCACGTACAGCCCGGGTCGGCTCGTGAGGTTCCCCTCGGTCACCTCCACCCCCTCGGGCAGAAGCTCGAGGGTGCGGCGCTGGCCAACGGCGAACACCAGGGTCGAGCAGGGGATCTCGTAGGTCGAGCCCTGAAGGGGGGTCACCCCGGGCCGGCCGCTCTCGTCTGGCTCGGTCAGGACCATGCGCTGCAGGGTCACGCTCCGCAGCCTGCCCTCGGGGGCGTTGGCTGCCACCGGCTTCACCAGGGCCTCCACGCGGATCTCCTCCTGGGCCAGGTGCTCCAGCTCCTCGGGTGA
>JAJRWW010000063.1 GCA_024276595.1 Myxococcota bacterium | reverse complement strand
CGATGGAAATCGCCCGGCGGGTCACCGCCTCTTGGCCGCGGCCCAGACGCGCCGCTGGTCGTTCCAGTTCATGTGCCGCACGACGTCCCGCAGCGCCCGCTCCGTGACCGGCTCCTTGCCGTCGACCGCCTCCAAGAAGAGTACCTCCTCCTGGATGTCGGCTATGCGCAGCTGCGCATAGTGGGGATCAAGGACCTCATCATCGAGCTCAAGAGGAGGTCCCCGCTCTGGGGTGGGGCGAGGATCAGAGACGAGCTTCGGCGCATGGGCATCAATGTCAGCGAGCCGACGATCCAGAAGGTGCTCAAGGAGAACGGCTACCACCCCACCGGGGGCCACCCGATGAATCTCGACAAGTGGAAGGCGGCGGCCAAGGACGCCATCTGGGCGCTCGACTTCTTCTTCGTCCGGACAGCGAAGGGTGTGTGGCTCAACGTGCTGTTGGTTATCGACCTGCACACCCGGGAGACCATGGAGCTGCGGGCGTGCGACGCCTGGGGGCCGACCGCCGAGTGGACCATCCGCACCTTCGCGAGCGCGATGCACCGCGAATGCCGTCATCCCGAGGCGGTGGTCCACGACCACGGCACCCACTTCATGGGGCAGTTCGAGCGGCAGCTCCGGGTGCTGGAGATAGAAAGAAGGGGCACCCCGGTGGCGCTTCCATTCGTGAACGGAACGGCCGAAAGAGCCATAAAATCCGTACGCTTAGAGATGTTGGACCACGTCCGGGTGCGCGACGTCGAGGAGCTGCAACGGACGTCGGTGGTGTGGTATGTCCTGCGTCGTCACTCACGGCGCCCGCGAGAGCTGCCCCCCGCCCGTACGCGGGGTGGGGCGGTGGATCCGGTCGCCACGGCCGCGGCCGGGGGCGCCCAGGTCGCCACGTCGCGGCCCGCGAAGGAGCCGCGGAGGGTTTCTTGGGACCAGCGGGAAAGGCCGCCCCGTGGCGCGACAGGGCGCGCGTGGGGCGGACCCCGTCACGCCGCCCGGATGACCGCGCTGAGGACACGTTTGTGAGTGGACCCCATTCCGCCCCCGCTGCTTCCCAGCCTCCCCGAACCCCCCGTGAAAGCTCGATATCTCGCCGGAGAACAGGTTCGAACTTAGGGCCTGGCCCGGAGAACTCGTTGGTCTGGGTGGTTTCTTGGGGAGCCAGCGTAGACGACCCACTCCTTGCGGTAGAGCCGGTCTTTGAGCGCGGCGAAGTTGTCGTCGATAACTAACTCTGGGCAGCAGGGCCTCGGCGCCGAGGGCGGCGCAGCAGGGGCACGGTCATGCCTCCGTCCATCAAGAAGAGGACCCGAGCAGCATCACCTTTGATCTCCAGGGCGGCGTCGAGGCTGCTCTGGAGGGATGAGAACGGGCGGATGAACATGCGCTCCAGCAACTCGGGCTCCAGGTCGGTGACCCCCCAGGTCTGGGCCCAGAGGCCTATCTCCGCCATCTTCGCCGCCTTGTGATACCCGAGCACGTACTCATGGTCGATGCGCGCCAGGGCGTCCGCCGGAGAGCTGGCGGCGCCGAGTAGGTTTGCGAAGGACTCCTCGCCGAGGCCGTGGCGACACTTGGCCACCAGGATCAGGATGCCTACATCCTCGAGGGCAAGCTTGCCATTGTCGATGCCCTTCTGCGCCTGGTAGAGATCGATGTCCTGGGGGAACTTGACCACCGAAACCACCACGTCCGCTGGCTCGGCGACGGGAACCGCAAAGACCTCGTTGGCGTGTTGTACGGCCGCAGTGAACGAGTCGTGGATGTGCCCGGCGGTGGCGGCGTAGACTCGGTGGCGCTTGTCCAGCACCGTCATCACCGCGAAGATATCCTTGTCCACGGTGCGCAGGGCGTCCACCATGTCCTCGTGAACCGGGTTGCCCTCGAGGGAGAGGGCGCGGGCATCCGGGCTCAGGGCCAACCTGTGGTTCATCTCGATGGTCTTGTAGGAGGCGATGCCAGGCAGGAAGGCCTTCCTGCCCCCGGTGTACCCTGCGAAGTAGTGGGGCTCCACCGAGCCGATGATGAGGATCTTGTGCGCCTCCACGCCGAGCCTGTTGACGTGCATCTCGGTTCCATTGCTGGAGGTGCCAAGAAAGACCATCTCGTCTCGCCGGGCGTCATGGGCATGCACCCGATGGGCGATGCGCGGGTAGTGCTCGCCGAAGATCTGGAGGTACTCCTGCTCGTTTGGGGCCCTGTGAACCCCGGTGGCGACGATGAAGCGGCAGTCCACGCCCTCCAGGTCCTGGGCGATGGCATCCAGCACCAGCGCCGTGGGAGTGGGGCGGGTGGCGTCATTGACTATGACCAGCAGGTTCCTGGCGTCCGCCAGGAACTCCCCCAGGCGGGGAGAGCTTATGGGGGCGTCCAGGGCCAGGCGGAGGGTCTGCGCCTCGTCGCCGATGGCTACCGTGTTGGGCTCCAAGAAACCCATCACGCGGTCGGAGGGCAGCTCCGCCCGCAGGGCTCCGTCCTCTCCGTATGGCAGCGACACCCTCATCCCAGGGGACCTCGCAGAGGCTCACACACCAGGAGCACCCAGCTCTCGGAGCTGCACCATGAACGACTCGATGGCCCCCTCCAGGGTGCCGGGGCTCCCCCTCGGAACCTCCACGAAGTGGACTCGGCGGGGGTCCAGGCCGATCTGGCCCATGACCACCTGAAGGGACTGGACGGTCTGTCGGGCGCGGAGGTTGCCGTCGTGCTCGCACTCCTCCTCTGGACAACCGCTCACCAACACACCCCAAGAGCCGCGCTCGAAGGCGTGCATCAGAAGCTGCGGCGGGAGCCTCCCCGCGCACATGTTCACCAGTATCTTGTGGTCCTTCGGCTCCGCCTCCTCGTACCGCGAGTTGAGGATGCCCGGATAGCTGGACCAGTTGCAGCAAAAGATGATCGCCCTTGGCTCTCCCTCGGGGCGGCTACCCAAAAACGAGCCCATCTCCCGGGCCAGGTCTGAAGATGAGACCCCGTGGGCGGTGGCGAGCTGGACCGTCAGCCTGGGACACACCTCCACGCAGGCGCCGCAGCCCACGCACTTGACCTTGTCCACAACCACGCACTGATCGGCCCCCACCGTGCGAGCCTCGTGCTTGCACACGCGCACACAGGCCAGGCACTTGGCGCAGCCTCCGTCTGCGGCGTTCAGAGATGTGACACCGTCCAGGTCCAGGCCGGCGTCTCGGAGATCCTGGCGCACGTCCATGAGGATCTCCGTGAAGGGCACTCCCGAGGAGCACACGGCCTCACAGCGCTTGCAGTTGAAGCACTCGAAGAGGCGCCGCGTGACCGACTGCGTGGGCTCGACCTGGCCGTTGAGCAGGCCGAAAAGGAGCACCAGCTTTGCGCGGGGAGCGTCCGACTCCCACCTGGTGGACTTGTAGAGAGGACAGTGCTCGTAGCAGTACCCGCAGCGGATACACGCGTTGAGCTGATGCTCCCACTTTCTGAGTCTTGGCAGCTCCATGGAGACCTTCACCTGGAGGCCACGTACCGCAGGTCCGTGGCGGTCAACCACCCCCTTGGCGCGTCAAAGAGCTTTTGGGGGTTGAGAATGTTGTTGGGGTCGAAGGCACGCTTGACCGCCCTCATGAGGTCCAGGGAGTCGGCCTTCTCCCGCTTGAATGCGTCCGCCTTGGAGATCCCGATGCCGTGCTCGGCGCTGGTGGTGCCACCCACCGAGCGGACGTACTCGTAGATCTCGGCAACTGCCCGCTGCGCCCCCTCCCAGCTCTCGGAGGAGGCCGTGTCCATGAGGATCTTCGTGTGCATGCACCCGGATCCGCAATGGCCGTACGCGGTCATGACGACTCCGTTGCGCTCGGCTATCTCGTGGATCTTGCGCGCCGTCTCGGCCATCCTCGAGTAGGGCACAGCCATGTCGTCTGCCAGGGCCGTGGAGACCATGGTGTCGCTGAACTTGGAGAGGGCGGGAAAGAGCTTCTTTCTCCCCAAGAAGATCCTGGCCCGCTCGGCAGGATCGTAGCTGAGCTGGGTGAGCTTTCCCCCGTGCTTTTCGCACAGCTCCCGCGCCGCCTCCACCTCGTACTCCACCGCCTCCTTGACCATGCCGTCCGCCTCCACGAGCAAGATGGCGTCCACCTCGGGAAGCCCCAGGTCCATGGCGGTGTTGACCGCGCGAATGGCCACGCTGTCTACGAGCTCGAGCATGGAGAGGGCGACCCCCTTGCCCATGACAGCGGCGATGGCCTCGCCGGCGTCATCCAGGCTGTCGAAGAGCACCATGCCCATGGCTCGATACTTGGGGATGCGAACAAAGCTCAGCGTGGCCTCCACCAGCACGCCCAGGGTCCCCTCCGAGCCAACGAAGAGGCGCTCGAGCTGATACCCCGAGGCCTCCACGCGGGTGCGCGCACCCAGGGTGACCAGAGATCCGTCGGCGAGCACCACCTTCATCCCCAGCACAGACTCCCTGGTGGCTCCGTACTTGACCGAGCGCACGCCGCTGGCGTTGTTGGCTATCTCGCCACCGATGGTGGCGATGCGACTGGAGGCGGGGGTGGCGGGGTAGAAGACACCGTGGGGCTTGAGCGCCTTGTTGAGGTCGTCGTCGATTACCCCGGGCTCCACCCGGCAGTACACGTCGGCCAGGTTGATCTCCAGGATGCGGTTCATGCGCTTTGTGTCCAGCACAATCCCGCCCTGGATGGGCACCACCTGGCCGCACATGCCCGAGCCACTCCCCCGAGGGACCACCGGTATCCGGCTCTCGTTGGCGTAGCGCAGCAGCTCCTGCACCTCCTCGACCTTGCCCGGCCGTACGACCGCGTCCGGCATGGCCCTGTGCACCGAAGAGTCCGAGCCGTACACATACAGATCCGCTGGATCGTGCTTGACATGCTCGGGACCCACAATTGTCTGTAGCCGCGCAATGTCCGGCTTGCTCATGTCTCATCTCCTGGCTGGAAGCAGCCCCCCGAGCCAGGGAGCCATTCACGAGTATGGCAATGGATTATAAAGTATTCCAGCAACATAGGGGCGCGAGTGCTCCATAGGCGAGTACATCAAGCGCCGGGCCCTGTCAAGGGAGCCAGGGGTGGCCCACGAGCCCAGGTGCCCCAGGGCGCCTACGCACTCCATGTCGAGGAGCGGCCATGGGCTAGCAGCCCTCGTCCGCTGGAGGCGCCTCCGTGCTGCCGCTGGCGGACGCCGGGGGCGGAGCCATTGGCGGGGGCGCTGCCACCGGAGGTGGCGCTGCGTCCTTGGGTGGAGAGGCCATGGGTGGCGCAGCGGAGGGGCTCCGCCCGTGTCCACCACCTCGGGCCGCACGCCGGGCGGCCTGGCGGCTGGCGCTGGGCGCCATCCAGGCAGCGAAGCCCCCCGCGAGGAGGTAGGCATCCATCCCCCGAAGGCGCAGCGGGTGGATGAGGTAGGGGGCAAGGCGACCACTCTGGTCGTAGATCACGACCTGGCGTCCCTTCGCCTGGAGGCGCACCTTCCCCGACAGCAGGTCGGGAGCGGGCCGCAGGATCGCCCCGGGGACATGTCCAACCTTGTAGGACGTGGCGTGGCGCACATCCACCACCAGCGGGGGAGTTGGACCGGAGAGCCACTTGCGCAGAGTCTGCACGGTTACGCGGAAGCGGTGGCCCTGCAACCCCTTCACATAGTTGGCGGACGCCAGACCGCGGGCCTTCGCCCTGGGCTTTGGCACGAGCCTCCTGCTGGAGCTCCCGGCGATGGCCAGGGTCGCACCAGCGACCACAGCGCAGGTGGCCAACACCAGCGACAGGTTCCATCGAATCTTCATGAGTCTGCCTCCTCGCCGCCGAAGCGAGCCTCCAGCTTGGAGCCGCCCCAGAAGGTCAGCAGCGCGATGAGAACGAGGAAAAAGACCACCAGGGCAGGGCTCAGGCCGAGCCAGCGGTCGAGGGTGAGCGGTGAGCTGGCGTCGCCGGTGGCCGCAAAGGATGCCAGCCCATTGAACACCTCTCCGTACAGCAAGATACCCAGGAGCAGCCCTCCCATGTAGGCGCCCGCGTCCAGCTTTCCGGTGACCAGAGCGGGTACGCTCGTGCCCGGGCAGTAGCCACCCACGGAGAACCCCAGGCCAACCAGGCTTCCGCCCACCACAACGGGCCAGATGCGCGCGGGGCTGATATACACCAACCCGAGATCCAGCACCCCCAGCAGCGCAAGCCACATCAGGCCCAGGGCAGCCACCACGATGGCAGTGAACATCACCCTCAGCACCGTGAAGTCCGTCAAGTAGAACTGCGCCGTGAGCTTGCGAGCGTTGGCCAGCCCCCCCCGCTCCAGGAAGAACCCGAAGGCGACGCCCACCAGCAGAGCTGCGAGGACAAAGCCAACCTCACCGAAGACGCCCGTCTTGAAAAGTGGTGCCATCATCGCCACTGCCTCCTGACAAGTGCCGCCCCCACGAAGCCCGCGCCGAAGAAGCACATCATGAACACCCACCCCGAGACCGCCAGGGTGGCACCTCCGGTGAGGGCGTGCCCGGATGTGCAGCCTCCGGCCAGCCGCGCCCCGAAGCCCGACATCATCCCTCCCCCCACGGCCAACAGGAGGCGGCTTCGGACCGAGATCCTGGGGCCCTTGTAGATCTCCCGGCGCGCCCTCCCGGCAGCGTATCCAGAGATCATCCCCCCCAGGATCATGCCCAACACCTGGTAGACCAGGAAGTTGTCCAGCGGGGCCTTGGCGCGCGTTGTGTAGCGCTTCCAGTAGGACTGGCTGTGGGCGTGCTCTGGGGCCACGACCTCCACCAGGGCCGCGTCCAGGCGGGTGTAGGCCCCCGACGCCCCCAGGCCGCGCCCCACCAGCACGAAGGCCGCCAGGAGCGCCAGCCCGAGACCTACTCCTGCCAGGTAGGGGTTCATGTAGCGCTCAGGCTCGATCCGAGCCTGCTCTGCTCCCTTGCTGCTCATATCTCCTCCTCGCTCTGCCGCCTCTCGGCGGCAGCCTCGCGCTCCAGATCCTGGCGCCAATCCAGCTCGATCTCCTTGTAGCGGCGCCACCACTTGTAGTGATGACGGTAGGCGTAGAGCTCTGGCACCTTGCCCGTGAACATGGAGTAGAAGGCCGGCCGCTCCTCCGGGAGCACCGCCCCCATGTACACGTGCACGAAGAGCCCGGAGAAGATGGCCCCCACGGCCAGAAAATGCAGCAAGATGGCCCAGCGCACCACCCAGGATGGCGCCAGGTGAAAGGCCATGACCAGCCCGGTCACGATTATCACCGCCGTGCCCCCGTAGACGGCCAGGCCGTAGAGCTTCTGCCCGGCGTTGTATATGCCCTGGGGGGGCAGAGAGACCCTCTTGCCCAGCATCAACAAAGTGCGGTTCTTCAGCCACACCAGGTCGTCCATGTCCGGGATGAGGTAGTCCGAGACGGTGGGCATGAGGTACTTGCGGAAGCCAAAGACGCCGTACACCGCCAGCACCGCTGTCCAGAGCACCCCAGCGGTTATGTGCACCTTGAGCACCATTGCGGGGCTGCCGAACAGGGAGATCATGAAGGTGCGCCACCAGCCAGGGGCGATCTGGTATCCGGGCCCGGCCAGGAGAGCGCCGCCAGTGGCAAGCTCCACAGCCCAGATGCTGGCGTTGAACCAGTGCAACAAGATGACCGCGGTGTCGTGCTTCTTGATGCTCCGGCGCTGCAGCGCCTCTCGGTCGGCCGCACCGAGAAGAACGTGGGGCTCGAGCAGGGATGTCTTCCGCGTTGACATTGGTCACTCCTCGATGGGGTGCTCACCCCGGCGAAGCTGGGTAAAGAAGGCCACCGCCTGCCCCAGAAAGGTGGCGCCAATGGCCAGCAGGATCAGTGGCCTCGCGACCCGGCTCAGGAGCCAGGCGGGCGTGGAGAGCTCCGGCGCGGGCGGAGCAAAGCGATCGTGAATCAGCCTCCACTGGCGGTCCCCCGCCAGGTAGCGCACGTTGGGCCCGAGGCGCGCATCCCCGCTCTCCAGGCGCCTGCTCCCGGGCAGGTGCAGCGACGCGTCGCTCTTCGGGTCCTCCAGGTCTCCAAAGTGCCGGCAGGATGTGATGCACGTCTCCACGCAGGCGGGCTGCTCCCCCCTGGCAAGACGCGACGAGCACAGATCGCACTTGTCCACCTTCTTACGCTGCTCGTGGAAGTAGCGCGCCCCGTAGGGGCACGCCGAGATGCAGACTCCGCATCCAATGCAAAGCTCTGTGTCCACCACCACCACGCCATCCTCTCGCTTGAAGGTGGCCTTGGAGGGGCACGCCTCGACGCACGCGGGCCTGTCGCAGTGCATGCAGAGCCCCACGTAGAAGGTGGACACGAGCCCCTGGGAGTCTCGCACAGGACCGATGGGCACGACCCAGTCCCGGCTCTCGGCCTCGGGCGCCCCCCACTGGACCTTGCAGGCTGCCACACAGGCCTGGCAGCCCACGCAGCGGTTCAGATCTATTACCATGCCGTAGGTCGTCATGGCTGCCTCCCTCTGGTGGGTCTGCGGCTGGCCAGCGGCCTGGGCCAACGCCGCCTGGGCGCCACCTTGCGGAGGGTCACCCAGCTCACTCGCATCCCGGTGGCGCCGGTGTCCTTGTCGGGCACTGATCGGAGCATCAGCTCCGTGTCGGACACGCCCCGATCATGCGCCCTGTGCAGCAGCCGGGATCGGCTGCCGAAGCCGTGAACAGTGTAGACGCAGTCCGACCGGATCCCTGGGGTGACCTTGGCGGGGATGCTCCCGGCGCTCTTCCCCGCGGAGTCGAAGATCTCCACCTCGTCCCCGTCCCGGATCCCGAGCCTTGCCGCCTCCTGGTCGTTGATCCAGAGGCGGTTCACGGGGTCGATCTCACAGAGCAAGGGGTTGTTTTGGGAGCGACCAAAGGAGTGCACCGGGCTCCTCCCGTATAGCAGCCGATAGCTCCCCCTGGGAGGATCCGGCGTGGGCTCCCAGCGGGGCACCGGGTCCACCCCCAGCTCCTTCAGGGACTCCGAGAAGAGCTCTATCTTCCCGGTCTTGGTATAGAAACGACCGGGGCGCCCCTCGGCCAGATACGGCGCCCCTGGCTTCACCCGATGGACGCCGCGGGCCCTCATGGTCTCCAGGTCCACTCCCAGGGGCAAGAGCGCCCTCTCCAGCACCAGCTCCACGTTGGGGCACGGCAGGCAGGCGTCCTCTCCGAGGCGCAAGGCGAGCCCCCTGGCGATCTCGAAGGGGCCCCTGGCCTCCCCCGGCGGGGCGACGAGGGGCTGGCGCAGGGCCACGAAGGGGGTCTTGGCAGAGCCCACCTTCAGGGGCGCATCGTAGCGCTCAACGTATGCGGCCTCGGGGAGCACCACGTCGGCGAAGAGCACCGGCTCGGTGGGGAGGATGTCCACCGCCACCACGAAGTCCAGGGCCAACAGCGCCCTCCTGGTGCGCTCGGGCTGGGGCCAGCTCTTGATCACGTTCTGGCCGTAGATCATCATCCCCTTGACCGGGCGCGGCTTGCCGGTGAGGATGGCCTCCAGGAGCACCTGGGCGGGAAGGCAATCCTCTGCCAACGGGTAGCGCCCCCCGGGGATGGGGAAGTGGTCGTCCGGGGTAATCTGGGGGGGACACTCGCAGGGCCCAAGCTTCACCCGGCTCGGCAGGAAGACCCCTCCGGGCCGCCCCCATGCTCCCAGCAGGGCCATGAGGATGGCAATGGCACGCTGGCGCTGCTGATCGTTGCCGTACCAGGTGACGTGACGCCCCGGGTGTATCACCACCGCCGGCATGGCCCTGGCCATGCGGCGCGGCACCAGCCGAATCTGCGCCTCGGGGAGCTCGGTGATCCGCGCTGCCCAGGCAGGGGTGCAGCTCTTCACGTGGGCCCTCAGCTCCGAAAGCCCCGTGGCGTTCTGGGCGATGTAGGCTCGGTCGTACAGGTCCTCCTCCAGCAGGACGTGTATCCAGGCCAGGAGAAGGGCGGTGTCGGTGCCAGGCTTGATCGGGAGGTAGTGGTCGGCCTTGCTGGCGGCCACCGAGAAGCGTGGATCCGCCACAGCCAGCTCGGCCCTCCTATCCAGCGCGTCAGCGAAGGCGTGCACCTGGGAGGTGTGCACGTTCTCACCAATGTGAGAGCCCAGCAGCACGATCATCTTCGTGCGCTCGAAGTCCAGGCGCTCTGGGGAGCCCACGTCCATGCCGAAGGTGTGCTTGAATGCGGCGATGCGAGGGCCCCGGCACTGGCCAAAGGATGCCACGCTGAAGGTGGGAGTGCTGAAGTGCTTGAGCACGGACTTCATGAAGAAGGCCGACATACCGTGGGGAGCCATGGCCATGGCCGAGGGCCCGTGCTCCTTGCGGATCTTGAGCATATTGGAGGCGACCAGGTCCAGCGCCTCGTCCCAGGAGGCACGCCGAAACTCTCCCTCCCCGCGCTTGCCAGTCCGGATCAGCGGGTGGGTGAGTCGATCTGGGTCGCTGTGAACGAGGTACCCGGCGTTGCCCCGTGCACACAGGTGTCCCCGGCTCAACGGATGCTCGGGGTTGCCCCGCAGCCCGATGAGCTCTCCGTCCTTTACCTGGCCGAGGATCCCGCAGCGCCAGAAGCACATCTCGCACAGCGAAGGGATCTCCTCCACGCGCCCACCCTGCTGGCGAGCCTTCATGCGGTCTGCCCTGGCAACCTCGGCGGTGAGCCCGAGCAGGTCCGTGGACGCGGCCACTGCGCCGGCAGCGGCCGCTCCCTTGCCCGAGCGACGAAAGAAGTCCCGACGGCTGATTCTCTTACTCATGCTCTCCCCTTTTTCGCGACAAAGCTGCGGAGCTCCCCGAGGCCCCAGAAGCTGGTGGGCTGTCGCCCGCAGGGTTGCCCCCGAGACATTCGAAGCAGGCCTCGCGCATGAGATCCATGGCCTCCAGGATCTTGGGTTGAATGAGCCTGTAGCGTGCCCGCCCCCCAACCCGGCTCACCGCCACTATTCGCTTTTGTCGCAGCAGCTTCAGGTGCTGAGAGACGTTGGCCGGGCTGAATCCGGTCTCCGAGGCCAGCTCGGACGCGGTGCGCTCGCCCGTGCTGAGGATTCGAATCAGCAGGCTCCTGCGCGGGCTGGATGCGGTGTGACAAAACTCTGCCACCAGGTGGTCCGTCTCTGTGATCCGCAGTTGCGACATTGCGCAACTCGTATACCCACGGCCAGGGCACCCGTCAAGGACCAAAGTGCAGAAAAAACGTATGGTTATGGCTATTTTATCTATTCTTTTACTGGACTTTGCCAGGGCCCACATGCCGTGCCCTGGCCCCTCGCCCGAGCAGACACCGCGGCGCCAGACCGCCTCGGGCTCGAGCGAGGCTCGAGGAGAAGTCCCGGTAGATCCGATCCCCGTAGGTCCCATGACATTCCACGCAAGGCCCCACCTCCAGGATCCGCCGCAGCTCTGAGGGCGAGAGGGGCCTGGCTCCACGCCTGGTGGCCCGTGCCGAGGGGGTCCCCTCCAGAGATGTCCAGCCATCCCATGGGACCCCGTCCTCCCAGGGGGGGATCGGCATGGAGTGGGCCCCGGGGGGAGGACCAGAGGGCGCAGCCTCAAAACGCCAGGCACCCCGGGACCGGGCCAGGCTGCCCCGCCACAGGCCCAGGGCCAGGCTGGATCGGTGACAGCTCGCGCAGGAGCGAGATCTCCGCTGGGTGGTGTGGGGGTCGGCGGGAGCGAAGAGCCTGGTGCACCTGGTGTCTCCTTCAATTGTGACACACAGGGGCATCCCCGGAACAAAGGGCCCGATGCGGCCATCGGGAAGCACGCCCAGCGTGGGAGAGTCCACGAGCACAGGACCCGGGGTCTCGCTCCAGCGCCCCTTTGTGAGAGCACCGGTCACGCTGTCGTGCTGCCAGCCCCGTGGCTCCAGCTTCGTGTGACAGCCGCTGCACTGGTGGCTCCAGTCCGTGTGGCAGGCCTGGCAGGAGAGCCGCTCGTGCCCGCGCAAGGAGTGCGCCGGGTCGTCGGGGGTGGGCCGCACGCCGAGGGGGCGACCGTCCGAGCGCCGATGCAGGACCCATCCCCGCCCGCCCGGCCCGGGGCGCAGGGCAAGCAGCGGGGTGCCTCGCCGCGTACGCGGCACCGGCCACCCCAAGGCAGGAGGGCGGAGCCACCCCCGCCCCACCAGGAACGCGGCAACACGCCGAGCCGCATCCTCCCCTGGCCGAAGGGGTGCTCGCCTGGCAGGGCCCGCGCGGCCGTGGCAGTCCGAGCAGGCCACGTCCACCTGCTGCTCCTTGTGGGAGTGGAGCTCCCCGTCTCCCATGAGCCCGACGGCAGTGTGACAGTCCAGGCAGCCCATCCCGGCCCGGGCGTGCACGTCCGCGCGGGCTCGCCTCACCAGGCGCCCGTCCGGCAGAGACCGGACCGCCGTGCCCATCGCTGGCTGGCCCGATGATCCCGCCGCAGGGGAGTGTCCCGGCATGGCCAGCCCCTCGTGCCACCCGTAGTAGCTCAGAGACACCCTCCCGCTGCGGGAGTGGCACCCGGTGCAGGCGTCCGGCGTCACGCCGAGGCGGAGCTGGGGATGGGCGCCGTCCGTGGGGCCATCCTTCAAGTGGCAGGCGGAGCACCCCCCTCCCCTGCTACGCGCAGCGGCCGAGATGTGACGTGTGGCCAGGTGGCAGCTCGCGCACAGCTTGCGCGCGTGACCTTCGGCGCCAGGCTCGGGCGAGAGCAGGTCCCCTGGTGAGCGCACCCGGTTCCACTCACCTGGTGACGGCGTGGGCTCGACCACCTCTCCGAAGGCCTGGCGATTGACCGCCAGCAGCCCCCTGGGAGAGGCCATGAGGCTGCGCTGCACCCGGGCCACCACCGCCGGGTGACACTGTGCGCTCCCGCAGCTTCGCCAGGCGGTGGAGAGGTCTCCGGGAAAGGGCTCCATGCCGGCATGTGCCCTCTGCTTGTCAAAGGATAAGGGGTTGCCCAGGTGGCACCCCGAGCAGCCCACTGCCTCTCCCTTGTGATACCTGGGCAGGGCCGCCGCCTCCTTGCCGTGGCATGCCAGGCACCGCTCTGAGCCCCCGCGAAGGCCCGCGCCAGGGTTGCCAAGGCCTGCCGCGCGATCCCGCTCGAGGACGTGGGCCGTCACCAGCACGGCGGGCGAGAGGGCCAGCAGCCCGTATAGCGCCCGCCGCCGCCAGCGGGGCTCCAGGTGGCCCTTCACTTACCGCTCCTGGCCAGGTAGGACGCCAGGCACAGCAGTAGATAGCCGCCAACTGCCAGCAACCAGGCGGAGCGCATTGCAGCCTCGACCCGCCCTCTCCGTCCGGCGGAAGCGCCTCCTGTGTGAGCCAGCCCTCCAGTGAGACCCACGGCGCCCCCGCCGAGCACGAGGACAACCACGCCGAGAGGGAGATGTCGCAGCAGCTCCTGGGCTCCCATGAAGTACCAGGGCCCCCAGAGCACGCCGCGGTGCAGATCCGAGGGCAAGCCAGGGCCCGGGTGGTACACCAGGGCGGCTCCCGTGGTCAGGGCGGCCACCGCACCAGTCACTAGCGCGCCAGCCCAGGCCCGCCTGGCGTGGGCAAGGGAGAGCAGCCAGGGCGCGAGGGTGAAGGTCACCAGGTGGTGAACGTAGGGCGCCTGGAGCCCCCCTCCCGGCTCCCCCAACAGGCCCAGGGAGATGTCCGCTCCGAACATGGGCACCACCTTCAAGCCAGCGGCGGCGATGGCCTGTGCGGCCCTGGCATCGGCGTCCCCGCGGAGCAGAAAGCCCGAGAACATCGCTCCCAGGGCCCCCAGGCCCACCAGCACCAGGCGCCACCAGGAGAGCCTGGAGACCTGGCGATAGCTGCGGCCCAGCACGTGGTCCGCGGTGTGGAGCAGCAGGCTCACGAAAAAGAGCTGCGCGGAGAGTATGTGCGCTCCGCGGAAGAGAAAGCCGAATGGGAGCGCGCCCGAGATGGCCTCGGTGGACCTCAGCGGCTCTGCTGGGTCGTAGGCCAAGCCCAGGACCACGCCCGAAGAGACAGCCACCACCAGGGCGCCAAAAGCGACCTGGCCCAGCGTAAGGCCCATGGGCCGCAGGCGCGCATCCAGGGGCCCTGCCAGGGGGGCTCGCTCAGCCCTTGACATGTACCACCAGCTCTCCCCGACTATCCAAGGAGGTGCGCAGACGCCGCAGGGGGCGCGTGGCCGGGCCGCGTCGGACGCCCCCCGAGCGGTCAAACTCGCTCCCGTGGCAGGGGCATCGCAGCAGCCTGCCATCGGCAGAGGGGCTGACCAGACACCCCAGGTGGGTGCAGCGACGGTCCAGCGCCAGCACGTCGCCACGCCCATCCCGGAGCAAGAGCAGCCGCGGAAATGTCAGCACCCCACGCCCGATAGCGCTCGGGTCCAGCCCGGTGTGCAGCTCTGCCTGAGATCCAGGCCCAGCGGAGCGAGCCAGCTCGAGGGCCATGTATGCCCAGCCCCCCACGAAAATGATACCTCCGCCCAGGGCCAACCTGGCCACCGTCTCCCGGCGCCAGGGAGAGGCCAGCTCCTCCTGGGGGGGGCGCTTCGATGTGCCCTCATCCGACATGCCCACGACATAGAACGACAAGGGCGTCCTGACAAGGAGGATGGGCTCCCTTCCCGGCGCTACTGGGCGCGCAGCCGGCACGGAGGGAATGGTGGGCGCTTGCGGTACGGGAAGGCCCTCTTGAAGCGCTTGGCATACATGCGCCAGACGTTCCTCGCCGAGTAGCAGGCGCCCTTGTGGATGTACAGGCTCGCCAGGAGGAAGGCCGCCTGGCGCTGGAGCTCGGAGAAGGGCTTGACGCATCCGCCCTGCAGCAGCACGTGGAGGATGCGCCTGGCGAGCTCTAGCGAGTCCGGGTCATGGGTGCCTGACTTCAAGATCTTGCGCGCCTTAGAAAGCATGATGCGCGGCTGGTAGCGGCTCTTTTTGCACCTGCGCCTGAGGCTGGCCATTGAGGGCGGAGCCATGGGCTCCATCGGCGAGACCATGGGCCTCTTCACCGCAGCGTCATGCCTCTCCGCCAGCCTTCCTGCGCCCGAGCTGCGCTCGCCGGAGCCCATGGGCGGAGAGGCGTCCTCTCGGTCGGGCCCTGCCCGGTCGTGCCCCCTCGTGGCCACGATGACTCTCCCCTTGCCGGCCGTGGCCCCTCCCCCACCACGTCCACTGTATCCTGGCCCCAGCACGAGCATCAGCAGCACACCGAGCGCCATCCCGGCCAGCCCCAGCAGGAGCGATGGCATCAGGCGCCGGGGTCGAGGCTGCGCGAGACGGCGCAGGATCCTGTCCGATGCACTGCCGGGGAGAGGGTCTCGCATCTGGTCTGCTGCGAGCACACCCGTGTCTGCGACGGTCTCCGTCCCCCCGGGAGTCGGAGGCTCATCTTCCTGCCCGTTCGGTTCAGGTGAGGTGATGGGATCAATGGTGATGGTGGCCGGGCAGTCCCGCCTCCCGGGGGGCATCCTCTCCAGACGCCCGAGCAGCTCCAGGCTCTCGGGACGCATCTCCGGATCCTTGTGCAGGAGGTCCAGGAGCAGGCCGCCGAGGGGAGAGCCCTCCAGCTCCTGGGGCAAAAGGAGCGGGTCGTGCACCGTGCGCTTCATTACCTGGTGTAGCTCGTCCTTGCCAAAGGGCGCGGTGCCCGTGAGCAGCTCGAACATGGTGGCACCAAGGGCGTAGACGTCCGAGGCCCTGGAGTGCTTCTTGCCCAGCATCACCTCTGGCGCCAGATACGGCGGCGTCCCCATGATGACCCCCTCCGCCGTGAGGCTCGGGTCCATCTCCCGGCGGGCGATACCGAAGTCTACGAGCTTCACCCCGGCTCGCCTGTCTGCCCGCAAGAAGCGCACGATATTGGAGGGCTTGATGTCCCTGTGGAGTATCCCGCCGGCGTGCAGCTCCACCAGGGCGGAGGCGACCGGGATAATCAGAGACAGGACCTCCCCCGCCTTCAGCCTCCCCTTGGGCTGAAGGGAGAGGAACTCCTCCAGGTCGATGCCGTCGATGTACGCCATGATCAGGAAGTACTGGCCCTCGACCCCGGCGGAGATGAAGTCGTGGATCTCGACTATGGCCGGATGGCTCACAGCGGCCAGCGCCTGCGCCTCCCGCTGAAAGCGCGTCTGCAGCCCCGGGGCCGCGCTGGTGATGAGCTTAATCGCCACGTGGCGGTCCACGTTGAGCTGCTTGCCCAGGAAGACAGAGCCCATCCCCCCCGTGGAGAGGGGCTTGAGTATCCGGTAGCGGCCCTCGATCACCCTTCCAATGAGCGGATCGGTGGGACGCACCCCTTCTGGAGCGTAGTCAGAACCGGAGGCGGAGCCGATTCTCTTGGTGGGGCTTTCTTCGGACATGCGCGGAAAGCAGAGTGAGCTCAATTCTGTTTTTACCAGCAGGCCATCCCCGTAGCAAGGGGCACCGGGGCTCCAGGCCCCGAGCCAGGACGATGCCCTCCCAGCGCAGAGCGGCACCATTGTTGCGGTGGCGCGGTCCCCGCAGATGGAGTATGGTGCTCTCCAGAGCTGATGAGACCCGGCCCTGAGCCGCAAAGCACGGTCTCGCTGGAGTCTGCCGATGGCCAACGAGATGAAACGCCTTTCATCGGACTTCTTCAAGGTGTTCAACATCGACGCCCGGGAGGCATCCCGGGGGCTGGTAACCGGGGACGTGGAGAAAGACGAGCTCCGCATCGCCATGCTCCTGGCGACCATCAACGCCGCCAACTCTCTGGTGGATGTCCGGGAGGTGGTTGGCCGGGTGCTGGACATGACGATAACCCTCACCTCTGCCGACCGCGGGATACTCCTGATCAAAGAGGCGGACGGATCCCTGTCGGTGGAGATGGCGCGGAGCTGCTACGGCAAGCCCCTGCCCAGGGACGACCCCTTCAGCCGCTCCATCCCCGAGCAGGTCCTCCAGACCGGGAAGTCCTACTGGATCGTGGACACTCTCTCCGAGGACAAGACCGCGACAGCAAAGTCGGTGCAGGATCTGCAGCTCCGCACGATCATGTGCGCTCCTTTGAAGATCCGCGATGAGATCACGGGGGTCATCTACCTCGACAGCAAGCTGGCCAACAGGGAGTTCCGAAACGCCGACCTGGCTGTCTTCGAGGCGCTGTGCCTGCAGCTCGCAGTCACCCTCGAGAACGCCTGGATTAACGAGGTGGCGGTTCGGGCAGAGCGGGACGCCGCCATCGGCTCGATCACCAAGATCTTGATGGACCAGCTTGCCGCTCCGCTGCTGGAGGTGGAGTCCCACGCCATCGACCTTCAGGAGGACGACTCCCTCCTGGAGGACCACAGGGCTCGAGCCGGACGGATCCGTGACCTGGCAAGCCAGGCATTGACCCTGCTGGACAACATCGCCGGGTCCTCCGCAGACGGCGACGGGAAGGGCGGGGAGCACCCCAGGGAGGAGGTGTCCATCGCCTCCCTGGTTCAGGCCGCCCTGGAGCGCTACCGCACAGAGATCGAGGTGCGCAGGATCCATGTGAGCTTCGACCCCCAAAGCGAGGGCCAGATCCCGATGGACTCCGAACGTATGGGGCGAGTGGTGTTCGGTCTCGTCCGCGGCTCCATGGACGCCATGCCCGGGGGCGGCGAGCTCCACATCACCATCCAGGAGCTGGAAGATGGGTGGGTGGAGCTGGCCATGGTGGACACCCGCAGCGCCGACGCGGGGCGGGCGCCCTCCGACCCGGCCCTGGAGCCCTTCATGGCCATGGGCGCCAAGTCCACCGGGCCCCGCGGCGGAGGGGGCGATCTGGACCTGGCCGTCGCCCGTCAGATCGTCGAGAACCACGGCGGCTCCCTCTCGGTGGACACGTCCGAGCCTGGCCGAGCCCGGCTCACCATCCGTCTCAGGCCGTAGCAGCGGGCTACACCAGCCCCACGCGCTCGTTGAACTCCTCGATGAGGCGGTCTATCTCCTCCACCTGAGCGTGGGTGGACCTCCAGTAGTCCCGGTCGTACCACTGGGCCTGGATCTCGTCGTAGGTCTTCCCCTGCTGCTCCACCCAGGTATAGTACTTGAGGTTGTGCACACGCTTGCGCTCCCAGTAGGAGAGCTCCTGCACATACTCGATGTTGGTCCCCAGCAGGTGCCGGTGGTAGTCGGCCGCGGCGTCGCGCGAGGTGTACTCGCCCCTTAGCTCCCGCTCCTGCCGCAGACGGCTGCCGTACAGCTCCATGGAGTCGGTCAAGACGGTGAGCACCACGTCCTGCTCCCCCATCTCGTACCACCTGGCCAGCTTGATGGCCGAGAGCATGTTGGCGATCCCCGAGATCCCCATGAGGTCGAGCCTCTCCACGAGGGACGTGTCCACCCCCTGCTCCACGAGGTACTCCCGACCAACGGGCTCGTTGAACAGGCGCACCAGCGCCAGGCAGGCGTCGTCGTCCACGGCCATGACCAGGTCCGTCTCGGCCACGTTGTGAATCCATGGAACGTGCTTGTCTCCGATCCCCTCGATGCGGTGGCCGCCAAAGCCGTTGAGCACCAGGGTCGGGCATTGCAGCGCCTCGCTGGCGGCGACCTTGCTCGCGGGGAAGAGGGTCTTCAGGTAGTCACCACAGCCGATGGTGCCCGCCGAGCCAGTGGTGAGAGCAACCCCCCTGTACGTGTCTCCCGGGCCCAGCTCCCGCTCGAGCACCTCCTCCATGGCGGCCCCGGTCACGCTGTAGTGCCACAGGTGGTTGCCCATCTCGTCGAACTGATTGAAGATGACGATGTCCTCGCGGGTGCTCTTGAGCTCCCAGCACTTGTCGAAGATCTCCTTCACGTTGGACTCGCAGCCCGGGGTTGCAATGATCTCGCCAGCCACATTCTGGAGCCACTCGAACCGCTCGGCGCTCATCTCCTCTGGGAGGATGGCCACGGACTCACAGGCCAGCAGCGCCGAGTTGTATGCGCCTCCGCGGCAGTAGTTGCCGGTGGAGGGCCACACGGCCTTCTGCGAGGTGGGGTCGAACTGCCCCGTGACGAGGCGGGGGGCCAGGCATCCATAGGTGGCGCCCACCTTGTGAGCCCCGGTGGGGAACCACTTGCCCACGAGACAGAGGATACGGGCGCGGACACCAGTCAAAGCTGACGGGAGCTCCAGGTAGTTGACTCCACCGTAGCCACCTCCGCTGGGGACGGGCTCGTTCTTCCAGGTGATCCGAAAGAGGTTCAGCGGGTTGATGTCCCAAAGGCCGACCTCTGCCAGGCGATCCCGAATGCGGGCCGGGATCCTCGACGGATCCCGCATCTGGGCAAAGGTGGGCATGACCAGGTTGCGCTCGCGAGCACGCTGGACCGTGCGCTCG
>JAJRWW010000658.1 GCA_024276595.1 Myxococcota bacterium | reverse complement strand
GCCTTGGCCAGGCTCTTCTTGGCGTCGGGGCGCAGCCGGAACATGAGCGCCTCGGTGCAGCCGGAGAGGCTCTTGTCCAGCTTGTCACAGTCCACCTTTTCGCCACAGGAGGCGGTGAGCAGGGCCGCAAAGCACACGGTGAAAAGGATCGCACGCGAGGAGAGCGTCAGCCAGCTTGACCGCACTGCTCCCACCTCGGCTTGCATGGCTCGTCGGTTCATGGCGTCCATGTAGTCTCCTGACGCGATGTGTTTCTGTCGGGTCAACGGATCCCGGCCGAGAAAGATTGAGCATATCCAGGGTCCGGTGTCAACCGCGCCATCCGCCGGTCCGCCAGGGTGCAGGGTGATCAGAGGCGAGCGGCAGAGGGCGTCGCACCCGGAGCCTCAGACCAGCGCGTATCCCTTGCGGGGAGAGCTTACGATGTTGTGCCCCTGCTCCCTGAGCTCCTTCACCCGCTGGGCGACGGTGGCTCTCCCGATGCCAAGGGGGCTGCCCAGCTCCTTGCTGGTGACGAAGTTGCCCCTCGCCCGCTTGAGTCGCACCAGGATCGTCTTTTGGGCCTTGACGGGTGAGACCCGCTTGCGAGGGGCCGAGGCATCTCCCAGCGGTCGAATCCGCCTCAGCTCCGCCTCGCTCTGCAGCCGGTTCAGCTTACGCTCCAGCCCAACGACCTTCCGTCCGAGGCTGGTGAGCTGCTCCCGCAGCCGCCGGTTCTCGGCGCCGAGGTCGTCGTAGATGCGCTCCACGATGAGCGCTATTGCGTCGTCGATGGACGGGATCTTTTTCTTTCTCGCCACGCTCCCTCCTGGCTGACCCATGGCGCCACACCTGCGCCAATCGTCGGGCCTCATTATCGGACATAATGGGCGCAGGTGCAATGGGGCCCTGCTGCTGCCACGTGTCTCACCGTGGGTCCCTGTGAGCGGGGCGAGCCGTCTGCGCCCTGGGAGCCGCCCCATCCACGGCCCTGGGGGCGGCAAGGGGCGCCTCGCTGGCGGTGGAGGTCTGGATGCAGCCCGGTCCACCGGGGCCACCGACCTTGGGGATCAGCCGCCTGATGGGGGACTTGGCCTTGCCCAGCACTCGCCCCCGGGTGACGGTGACGCCCACGGGAGGCACCAGGCGGAAGTAGTACCCCTTGTGGCTCCTGGAGAAATGGATTCGCTGGCCGGCGTAGGTGAATGAGAAGCGCCACTTGAGCGGCTGCTCGCCCATGCGCTGGTGATGGCGATGAGCCAGCAGGAATGTCACCAGGCGCACGGCGAGGTGGTTGTACAGCCTGTGGCAGCCGTGAGAGTGGCGCCCCAGGATGGACATGTAGTCGGCCGAGCCGTGGGTTCGAATGCCGCCGTCCTCATCCTCCACCCGGCCTCGACGGCGGATCTCCCGGGTGTGCAGGGCGGCCACGAGGCCGTAGGCGCTCTGGTACCCGGGGCCGATCTCCCACTGCTTGGGAACGAAGCGCACCTTGCCCTTGACCCAGCGCTTTGCCACCAGGCTGCGCGGCGGTGTGCCCGGTGGGGGGATCCAGACTGGCCCGGCCACGAGGTACTTCCAGAGGCGCTGGCCCACCTCGCTGTTTTTGTACTTCCAGTAGTGGCATCCCCCACGCACCTCGGTGCGCCAGCCGCCGATGGTGGTGGACCAGCGGACAAGGGGCAGGAGGCGCTCCCGGTGGTGGACGTAGAGGGCCAGCCAGGGGCGTCGAGCTTTGGGCTGAGGGATCGGTCTGCCCTTGTCGTCGTAGGGGAAGTCGTAGTGGACGTCGCCGCGGTTGATCACCACCCGCAGGTCCATGTGCGGGCCATGGTAAGCGGGTAGCCCGGGCAGGCGGAGCGCCACCCACCTGTGCCGGAAGTAGGTGGCAGAGCGCTTGAGAAGAAAGCCGAGCCCTCTGGCGGGGGTGGTCACCCCCAGGGCTTTGGCCAGCCGTTGGGTGAGCTCCCCCAGCAGGTCCCGGGCGCCAGCGGAGGAGCTGTTTCTCCAGGAGCGCGGCACTGTGCCGTCCTCGATGACACCCAGGCCAGTCGCCACCCGCTCCCGCAGGGTGCGCATGAGGGTCCTGTGGTTGTTTTCGAGGGGCGTGCGCTGCATGGCAGCTCTCGTGTCGCCCTGGAGGCTCCCCCAGCCGAAGATCATGTGCTTTCGCTCGAAGCGCATCATGGCTTTTTGGTGGTACCAGCTCACTACTCCCGCCCGCAATGGCTCGGCAGGTCGCACCAGCCCCTCGCACGCCAGCCGGGCCTGCACCGCCAGGATGGCGTCCAGGCGCGCGGCGGCTCGGCGTTGGGCTCGCAGGACCCTGCTCCCCTGCTTGGTGGCCTCGACATGGGCAGCCTTGCGGAGCTTTCTGCTGCGCAGCAGTCGGGCCGCGGCAGCCTTCCAGCGACGCGCTGCCCGCAAGAACCGCCGCTCGGCCTTGCGTCCGCTCCTGTAGACTATGGGGACGTCCAGGGCGGCGATCGCCTGCTGGTTCACCGCCTCGAAGCATCGTCGGTTGTTCCTGTCGGCCAGGAAGCGACGGCGAAGGGCTCCCAGTGAGGGTGGGATGCCGTACAGCTCCAGGTGGTTCTGTCTCCCCGGGGGCAGGGGTCGCCCGTCGCGGTCCGTCCGGTCGTTGGCCAGGTCGATGTAGCGCGCCCGGTAGCTGTTGGGCCGGTGGGGCCCCTCCTGGGTGAATGGGTAGGGGACGTAGTCGTCGCTGAGATCCAGGAGGGTGTAGCCGTTGGCCTCTGCCCAGGCCCGCTCCACGAGCCGCTCCTGTCCATCCTCGAAGAGGGACACGGGGTCCTTCAGGGGGCGCGCGCCCGAATGGGCCATTGGCTCACCCGGAAAAGACGCCTTGCCACGGGTTGGCGCGGCGCTGGCCCCATCGGCGGACAGGTGGAGGCTCTGCCCACCGCTCGGCCGGTCGCTCCCACAGGCCGCTGCCAGGAGGCAGGCGAGGATCCAGGCTGGCTGCAAATGGAGGCGGCTCTGCTCCCCCCCTGGCGGAGGTGGCTGGCTCGGTGGGCGGGACCCATCGCTGCAAGTGTCCGATGAAGAAACCATGGAGCAATACCATCTATCCCGAGAAGCGTCTGCGCGCAACTGCTGCTTCGTCGGGAGTTGGGTAATGCGACGGAGTTGACAAGTCAGCTTCTCGGAGGGAAACAGAGAGGGAACCATAGGAGATTGACCATGACCCAGTACGTGATTCATCCCATAGTGTGTGGCCTCAACGCCACGGATCAGGGCATCATGACCTACCAGCGCAGCTACGGGGAGCGTATCCACATCCCCATCTACGTGTTCTACCTCGAGGGAGGAGAGCGGCGCATATTGGTGGACACCGGGCTGGAGGACTTCGTGTTCGATGAGGATGATGCGTCCCGACTGGGGCTGCGGCCCGTTGGCTTCGTCGAGGGGCTGGCCGAGCACGGCCTCGAGCCTCGGGACATCGACGTGATCGTCCACACCCACCTGCACAACGATCACTGCGAGAACGATGGGCTGTGTGAGAACGCGACGGTCTACGCCCAGGCTGCGGAGCTGGAGTTCATGCGGGCCCCCCACCCGCTCGATCATCGCTACGACGAGGACTACTTGGATGGCTGCTCCGTGGAGTCACTGGACGGGGACGCGGAGATCCTGCCGGGGGTTCGGGTTCTCCACACGCCAGGGCACACCCCAGGAGGCCAGTGTGTGGTCGTGGACACGGCCAAGAGCGGCAAGGTGCTGATCACCGGATTTTGCTGTAACGAGAAGAACTTCCCCTCTGCCGGTCCGGCGGTGTGCCCTGGGGTCCACACGGACGCCCTGGCGGCCTTTGACTCCATCAACCGTGTCAAACGCATGAGGGCGGAGGGGGATGTGGATCTCATCGTGGAGTGCCACGCCCTCTGGCCAGGTCAGGGTGGAGCCATCGAGTGACAAGATCCCCGCCCGGTTCTTGGCCACGGCCTCGGTCTAGGGCGGCGCCACGTGCAGAACCCAGTCGTCGCTGCTCGGCGCCACAAAGCTCTGCGTGGTGCCGCCCGTTACGATGCCTGCCGGGGAGGATGTGCCGCTCCTGGGGTCGAACCAGGTGACCTGCAGGATCCCAGATGCTGCCCCCAGGTCCAGGTCCACCGATCCCCCATCGTAGAGGTAGGCCACGTACTCGAAGCCCGGCTCTGCGAGGCAGTAGGCGCTCCCCGAGACGACCAGGTGGTCCGAGGGCTCCATCCGCTCGAAGGGCACCGAGCGGACAAAAGTAGACAGGTGCGCCAGGTATGCCCCGGTACCAGAGCCGGCGCCTCCGGCAGTGAAGGCTGCCCAGGCGCGCCTCCTGTGCACGCCGTCTTCGTCCCCGAGCCCGAACTCCTCGTTGATCAGCGGCTTGTCCGCCAGGGCTCGGTTGGTAATGCCCATGGCGTGGACGGTGGCGTGGGAGGCGTTGTTCCCCGACTGGATGTCCATGTAGTCGGCCCAGGTTGCCCCTGCGAAGGAGAAGTCCCCGGTGGTGCCGTGGACGCTCACGGGGCGGCTCCATGGGTTGTGCTGCTGGATGACGACGGCGTGGCTGTCGACCTCGGCGGCGGACCAGCCCTCCTGCCACTCCAGGCAGAGGGTGAACAGCGTGTTCACGTAGCCCGAGAGCCGGGCCATGCCGTAGCGGATCAGGCGCTGTCGGTCCCCGTCGGGCAGGTCCCCGAAGCCCGAGTCGTCAGCAAAGAACCAGAGCTGGGCGGCCAGGCCGGCGTCCCTGAGGAGCCGGGTCCAGTGATCGTAGCTGTGCCACCGACCCAGATCGAAGCGGCTCTTGTCGTTGCTGCCCGCGGACCCCAGCCAGGGCGTCGTGGAGACACCGCCATAGTCCCCGCGGTTGGCCAGGTAGACGTTGATCTTGGAGAGGCCCATGGCGATGTGCCGGTCCAGCATGGCCTGGCGGTCCGTGTCGCTGAGCAGCTCTGAGAACATGGTGTGAGAGAACCTGATCGGGTCCGGCGCTGCCACGTCGAGGAACTTGCCGAGGAGGTAGATCTGGGAGCCGTCGCCATACATGAACGTGTGAGGGTGGGCCGGGTTGATGCGGATGGGACCGGCTGCAAAGGTCCCCGCGAGGAGCCCCTCTCCGCAGATCTGCCCTGTCTGCCCGTCCAGGCTGGTGTCGGAGCTCTGCACGGTCCAGGTGTATTGTCCGACCTGTGCCACGGGGAATCGAAGCAAGAAGACGTCCCCGTCGGCTCCCCCCGCTCCGTCTCCGTCGTAGAAGCCATCCACCTGGTGGATGGAGCCGTCTGGCGCCGTAAGCGTGGCGCTCACGGTGACGTCCACGAAGGGGTTGGGGGTTCCTGAGGCGCCGCTGTAGACAGTGGAGGAGTGGAGCACGATCTCTGCCGTGTCGTGCCTCGCCACGACCTCTCCTTGGCAGGGAGTGACCGACGCGTCGGGTGGGGAGGCGTCGTCGCCCCCCGCGTCCTGCTGGGCGCTCGAGTCGCCGGCCACCTGGCCGTCGGATGGGCTCTGGGCGTCGAGCTGTTGCCGCCCTGCGGGTCCACAGCCCGCCAGTGGGTGGCACAGGAGCAGCGGCAGCAACAGCATCGTCGCCTGGGCCAGCGGTGGTGGCGATGACGGCAGCTTTGAAATTGGCGAGCGAGACAGGGTGAGCCGACGGGACATCTCCGACTCCTTGGGTTGTGTTGAAGCAGCTCGATAGCAATCTAGCTCATTTTATTGTCTGGTCGCTGGATTAGGCAACAGGGAAAGGTGACGCCCGGGTCAGGGCCCCTTGCCGAGCGGTGGGTGCCGCGGGTATCATTGGCCCGTCAAGATGGTTCTCACCGCTGCCGATCTGCTGCGCCTGGGCCTCACGGCTTTTCTCGTGGTCCTGGGCTACTCCCGGCGGGCCAACCCGTTGCGCGACCTGCTCGCGGGTCGAGTCAAGGAGCGTGAGATCCCT
>JAJRWW010000062.1 GCA_024276595.1 Myxococcota bacterium | reverse complement strand
CCCTGCCGCCACGCCCGCGCCGCCGCCCTCTGCCGCAGCGCCCGCGCCGCCGCCCTCTGCCGCAGCGCCCGCGCCGCCGCCCTCTGCCGCAGCGCCCGCGCCGCCGACGGCCCCTTCATCTCCCGTGCCAGCGGCCGAGCCCACGAGTGAGGTCGCCGACCTGGCCGAAAAGTCGCTGAAGGCCGTAATGGAGAAGCTGGCTGCCAGGGGGCCGGAGTACGAGGCTCTGGCCGAGCTCGCTCGCCCCATCATCGAGGCGGTGGTGTGGGAGGTGGTGCCGGATATGGCGGAGGCGATCATCGCCGAGCGAGCCGAGAAGTCGTCCAGGTAGCTGCTCTGGACGGATACCTCGCGCGCCCTTGGGTGCCCGTCTGGCCCAGTGTGCAGCCGGGTTCGGCCTACCGGGTGAGGATGTAGACCACGAGGCCCACCACCACAAAGAGCACCAGGCCAGCGAAGGCCAGCCGCCTGGGCAGCTCGTTGGCAGGCCTGTAGTCGGAGGGATCCGGGAGGTCCAGCTCCCGGGTGTCATCCGGGCTGAGGGCCTGAAGAATGAGGGTGTTGCGGGTGTAGCCCGTGTCCGGTGCGGCGGCTGGGCTCTGCTGCTTGGTCTCCTCCTCCAGCGCTGCCAGCCCCTTGCCCTCTGGCGACTCCACTGTGATCTTCCAGGTGATGGCGTCCTCGGGCCAGAGGCCCCTCTGGAGGCACAGGGCGGTGATGTTGTCAAAGCCACCCAGCTCGTTGGCTAAGCGAATGAGGTTGCTCACCGACTCCCGGAGGCTCTGCCCGCAGAGGACCTTGGCGATGTCATCCTCGTAGAGCATCCCGCTGAGCCCGTCGCTGCACAAAAGGAGTCGGTCCCCCTCGCGCAGCTCATGTGGACCGGAGATGTCCACCTCCACGTCATCTAGCTGGCCCAGACAGCGAATCAGGATCCCCGCGCTGGGGTGGTTTGCGGCGTCCACGGCGCTGATCCTGCCCTGGTCCACGAGCTGCTGCACCACCGTGTGGTCGTCGGTCTGAAGGTAGAAAACCGAGTCCCTGAGCAGGTAGGCCCTGCTGTCGCCCACGTGGGCCAGCCAGTACTCATCCCGGCGCACCAGGAGCATCACCGCGGTGGTGCCCATCTCCCCCAGGCGAGAGTCTGCCCTTGCCTTTGCACGGACGGCCTCGTTGGCCTGGGCCATCGCCTCGGCCAGGAGCGCCCGCGCGTCAGCCTCGTCGGCGTGCTCCTTGACGAAATCCAGCAGGGTCTCCACGGCGGTCTCGCTGGCCACCCGGCCGCCCGCGTAGCCTCCCATGCCGTCGCAGACGGTCAAGAAGTATCCGTCATCGAGCTCCAGGGTGCCGTAGGAGTCCTCGTTCTCCTCCCGCATCTGCCCGATGTCTGACTCAGCGACGACCGAATACTTCACTGGAGAGCGCCTTTCCGAATCCGGAGACAGTTGGGCATTATCGGACAAAGACCGGAAAGTTTCCAGTGTCATTGCAGTGGTGGAGACCGAGCTGAGCTACGCCGGCTTGTGACCCACGACCATTACCTTGTTGGGCCCCAGGGGTGTTCGGGTCACATCTCCCAGGCCAGCCGCGGTCATCCAGTCCCGGTAGTCACCCGGGGTGTAGGTGTCGCCGAAGAGCCTCATGTTGATGGCGAAGAAGGTCCCCATGGGCGGCGAGGCACGGGATTCGTCCAGGGCGAAGTCCACCACCACTGCTCGTCCGCCAGCGGGGAGCGCGGCGCCCGCGCGGGCGATGAGGGCCGCGGCCCCGTCCGGCTGCTCCTGGTGGAGCACGTTGGCGAAGAGGGCCACATCCATGTCCTCTGGCAGCGGGACGTGGAAGTAGTCTCCGCCCAGGGCGGAGACCCTGTGTGAGAGGCCGTGTCGCTGGATCTCCCTCTTCGTGTGGGGGATCACTGCCTCCTGGTCGATCACCGTCGCCCGCAGCGCAGGGTTGCGCAGGCACAGCTCTATGGCGTATGTGCCCAGCCCGCCGCCGAGATCCACCAGGTGGGCGCTGCTGTCGAGCTCCAGCGCCTCCGCGAGGCGGCCGGTCATACCGTAGGCCAGCGCGCGCATGCTGGCGACGAACCGAGCCTGGGCGTCGGCGTCCCTGGGGGTCTTTGTCCACTCACCCGTGCGGAGCCAGCCCGGGAGCTCCCGCGCCCACATCTGCGACAGGTGAAACAGGTGGCGTCCGCCGTCTGCGTGGTGGATGTGAGAGCCCGGGTCGAAGAGGGGGCGGAACCCATGGCACATGGAGAAGGTCTCCTCTGCCCCGTAAAGCAGGCCCATGGCCGCAAGGGCCCGCAGCACCTTGACCGTGGCCACCGGGTGGAGGCCCAGGGTCTCGGAAGCGTGGCTCGCTGTCACGTCATCTTCGACTGCCAGCAGGCCCAGGAGCCCAGCCTCCGAGGCGGCGTGGAGGATTGGAAGCTGAGCAAAGCTCCACTCCAGCTCCTGGAGCAGGTCGTAGGCTCGCTCCATCTCGTCGGCACTGGGGGCCGTTTGGGTGAGGGGGACCGGTGTCTTCACTGGCTGCTCCTGGGGCTCGGGGGTTGCTGGATTGACAGTGACCTTGTCGGTGTCCACAATTCGTCGGCGATCCATGTCCACATGCCCTGGCGCGAAGGACCATGCGAGAGATACCCAAAAAGGCCGGTATAGGGCTCGCCGCTCTCTGGCGGGAATGTCGCACCGAGGCATTCGTCGCGGTGATGCTGGTGGCTGTTATCCTGGTCACGCGCCACTTCCTGTACGGCCAGGCCAACCTCAGCTTCCCGCCCTGGCCCCTGGGCTGGCTGGGCCGGCAGTACGAGCTGTTTCGCTACCCGGTGGCCCAGCGGCAGGTCATGGCCGTGGCGCTGCAGCTCGGTGTGCCGCTGCTGGTGATCGTACTCGTTCACCGGCGCAAGCTCAAGGACTACGGGCTCGGGTTGGGGGACACGGGGTTTTGGGTCCCCGTGGCAGGGGTCATCCTCCTGATCCAGCTCCTGGTGGTGTGGCTATACCTGTCCAAGGATCCGACCTACGCGGCGAGGTACCCCAGCCTGGCGCTGGCCCGGGGCGGTGGGCATATTTTTTGGGCATGGGAGGCGAGCCGCCTGGCGTACATGTTCTCCTGGGAGCTCCTCTTTCGCGGCTACCTGCTCTTTGCCCTGGAGCGCCGGATGCACATGCTGGCGGTGGCGGTCCAGACGGTGCCCTTCGCAATGATGCACATCGTGAGCGGGAAGCCCCTGTCAGAGGTGTACTTCACGCTCTTGTCTGGCGTGCTCTCGGGCCTGCTGGTGCTGGTGAGCCGCTCCGTCTGGCCCATGGTGCTCATCCACGGCCTGGGCGCGGTCCTTCTGGACATCTTCATCGTCTATGGGTAGGGGCTGCCCCTGTCCACGGACGCGAGCACAGCGCCCAGAGCAACCGTGACAAGCGCCCGGCTCCTGGGTCGGCGAGGTGTTGCCGCACGAAGGGCATGGCCCGGCTCCACCTACCTCGCTGGTCTGTGGCGAGGCCTTCCGTGGACCTTGCCTATTGACAGGGCCCCCGCTGGCGGCTAGATTCCGCCTAATTTGTAGGGAGTTAGCACAGCAATTTCATTTGATTTCCAGGCAATGGCCCGGGAGTCATGCACAAGAAAGGAGGCCGTGCCGTGAAGGTTCTGGTCACAGCGAAGCGGGTCCCCGACCCCTAGCAGAAGGTCAAGATAAAGGACAACCAGGTTGACGTGTCCGGCATGAACTGGGTGGTCAATCCCTTCGACGAGTACGCCGTCGAGGCCGCCCTGCGCATGTGCGAGGTGGTGACCGGGGGCAAGGGGAAGCGTTTTGGCGAGGTGGTGGTGCTCTCCATCGGACCCAAGAAGGACGCCACGAAGGAGATCCGCTCCTGCCTGGCCATGGGCGCCGACCGCGCCATCCACGTGGTGGCCGAGGACGCGGCTCTGGACTCCTTCGTGGTCGCCAACATCGTCAAGAAGATCTACGAGGAGGAGCAGCCCGATCTGCTTCTCATGGGCAAGCAGACGGTTGACGGTGACTCCAACCAGGCCGCCCAGATGGTTGCGGGCTACCTGGGGCTTCCCCAGGCCTGCTTCGCCGCCACCCTGGAGTCCTTCCCGGACAAGAAGGAGCTGGTGGTGGGCCGCGAGGTGGACGGGGGCATGGAGGTCAAGAAGGTCCAGCTCCCCGCGGTGGTGTCGGTGGACCTGCGCGTGGTGGCGCCCACGGCCGTGAAGAACAACCAGTCCGAGGAGGGATACGAGTACGGCGACGGGCCGCGCTACGCCTCGCTGAAGGGCATCATGAAGGCCAAGAAGAAAAAGATCGACGTCAAGGAGCTGGGCGACCTCGGGGTCTCCACGGACCTGCGCGTCAAGCACACCACCTTCGCCCCGCCCCCGGAGCGAGGTGGTGGGATCATCGTAAAGAGCGTGGACGAGCTTTTGGACAAGCTCCAAAACGAGGCCAAGGTCCTCTAACCCGGGCGAGGAGAGAAACCCATGAGCAACGTACTCATCTTTTGTGAGCACAAGGATGGAGCCATCAAGACCTCTACCTTGCCTGCTATTACCTTCGGTCGAGAGGTGGCCAAGCACACGGGCGGCGAGGTGTACGGAGTGGTGGTGGGAAGCGGCCTGGGAGATGCCGGTGCCGACGCGGCGCGCTACCTGAGCAAGGTAGTGGTGGTGGAGAACGACGGGCTGGGCAACTACCTGGCCGAGACCTACGCGCCCGTGCTGGCCAAGGTGGCCGCCGACCTGGGCGTGAGCACCGTTGCCGCCACGGCCACCAACCTCGGCAAGGATCTGCTGCCCCGGGCTGCCGCCCTGCTCGAGGCGGGCATGGTCTCCGATGTGATCGAGGTCACCGGCGGCAAGGCATTCGTGCGTCCCACCAACGCCGGCAACGCCCTGGGCTCGGTGGAGGTGTTGACGGACGTGGCCCTCGCCACGGTTCGCCAGACCGAGTTCGACCCGGCCGCACCGCTGGACGCCGCTGGCGCCGTCGAGTCGGCGGAGGCGGGCGACATCGACTCCCTCAACGCCGAGTTTGTGCAGCTCAACCTGTCCGAGTCCACCAGGCCGGATCTCTCAGAGGCAAAGGTGGTGGTCTCTGGCGGGCGGGGCATGAAGAACGCCGAGAACTTCAAGGTCCTCGAGGAGCTGACCGACCTGTTCGGGGGCGCCCTGGGAGCCACCCGGGCGGCTTGCGACGCCGGCTATGTGGCCAACGACCTGCAGGTGGGTCAGACCGGCAAGGTGGTGGCCCCGGATCTCTACATCGCGGTGGGGATCAGCGGCGCCATCCAGCACCTGGCCGGCATGAAGTCCTCCAAGGTCATCGTGGCCATCAACAAGGACGAGGAGGCGCCCATCTTCCAGGTGGCCGACTTTGGCCTCGTGTCCACCTGGGAGAACGCCATGCCAGACCTCATCGCAGGGGTCAAGAAGGCCAAGGGGGCGTAGCTCCGGCAAGAGGCGTGCTTGCTGCCGTGAGCGTACCTTCCTGAAAAAGATTCCTTTTTTCTCGCCTCCTTCCCAACCATGACATGGACGGTTCACCGAGCTCATTTCTCCTGAAGGGGCCACGGCTGAGGGAGACAGGCTGCAACGACAGGGGGTAGGCTGTGTCCATGGGTATGACCGGTGTTCCCCGCACGGCACACATGGGCAAGATATGTGCTATGATATGGGCTGATGCTGGGTGGCCGTCTGTTGGATTTGCAGATTTACTACGGCGATGATATCTGATTGAATCTCCGTCGCTGAACGGCAGCAAGGCTCCTTGAGGCTCGGGTGGTTCCGGGCGACGGGAGCCCACCGGGAGGACTGCATATGTTACGAAAAGTTCTAGAAGCTACCACCGTGGCCGGGCTCTGCGTGCTTTTTTTGGCCGGCTGCCCCAGGAAGTACACGCCCTCCGATGACGCCAGCACTCCAGAGGACACCGTGGCCGCGTGCACCGACAGCGTGGACAACGATGGGGATGGGGACATCGACTGCGCCGACTCCGACTGCCAGGGGCTGGACGTGTGCATCGAGACCGACTGCACCAACGGCGTGGACGACGACGGCGACGGCCTCACCGACTGCCTCGACTCCGACTGCCAGCCCACCTTCGACTGTAGAGAGAACACCGCGGCTGCCTGCAATGACGGCATTGACAACGACGGTGACGGTCTGACCGACTGCGATGACGACGAGTGCTCCGGGATGCTCGTGTGCAACGTGGAGAGCAACTGCTCCGACGGTGTGGACAACGACAACGACGGCGACACCGACTGCGACGACTCCGACTGCACCACGTCGGTGGACTGCGGGGGCTTCTGCTACGATCTGACCTATCAGGCTCCGGCGCTGTGGGGCATGGCCATCACAGAGGCCAACGACGACCAGGATCCCGGCGCCGCCTGTGTCCAGTACGACGTGGTGGTGCTGGCCACCACCCCCCAGGCCGACACGCAGGTCTGTCTGTACGTGGACGACCTCGGCGGCGCAGCGGTGGGCTGCGCCGACCCCATGGCGGAGAACCCCGTGACATTCCGGGTGGATCTCTGCGCCGGCGATCACAACCTCTGGGCGAGGGTGGAGAGCGGCGGCCAGGTGTGCGAGACGCTGAACATGGGGCTCGAGCAGACCCAGGTCACGGTGTACGAGAACCCCTCCTGCACCGTCACCGCTCCGGCGGGGCTCTCCACCGACCAGGCCAACCCCACCTGCTACGGCCAGGAGGAAATCGACGTGGAGGTGACCACCAGCGGCGCCAGCGCGGAGCTCTGGGTCGCCGGGGCGCTCGCCTACTCCACCCCCTCCAACATGGGAGTCGTGCAGTTTCCGACCTACACGCTGGGCGCTGATGGGGCGATGACCGTCCGCGCGCAGTGCTTCAACCCTGGCACCGGCAACGGCAGCGCCTGGTCTCCCGACTACTACATCTTGAAGGACACCCAGGGCCCCAACGTACAGATCCTCAGCCCTGCCACCGGCACGGCCTTTAGCGCCCAGGACTGCCAAAACGGCATCGACGTGGTGGTCACGGGCGTGGAGGCGGGGCAGGAGGTCTGCGCCAACTACACGGGCCAGACTCCACCGCCAGCCGCCTGCAGCAGCGCATCCACAGGCGTGAGCGATCAGCTCACCCTGACGGTGCAGTGCCTCGACGGAGTGGACCTCACCCTCGAGGCCAACACCGAGGACTCCTGTGGCAACGCCGGGCAGGACACCATCCTCGTCACCGCGGACACGGGGCTCCCGGCCGTGCTCATCGAGAGCCCGGCCGACGGGCAGGTCTACAACAAGGCCGCCGACACCATCGATCCGGTCACTGACGCCTTCGAGCTGAACATCACCGCCTGCACCGACCAGGCCTACAACCCCGCGGACATAACCTTGAGGATCGACAGCGTCGTGAGCTCCATGACCCCGACTGTCGTTGCGGCGAGCTGCCTGGGGCTCTCGCACCGGATCTCCTGGAGCGCACCCCACGCCTTCAGCCAGGCTCCCAGCGGCCTTCAGACGCCACACACCGTGGAGGTGGAGGTCTCCGACGGCTTCAACTCCTCCACCGCGCAGGCCGCCTTTACGAACGACACTGTGGCCCCCGTGTTGAGCGTGAGCTGTCCCCTTTGCCTGCCGGACCAGGCGTTCTACACCCCCTCGGATGACAACTGCCCCGCCACCTCGGAGTTCGAGGTGGCGACTAGGGTGAGCGTCTTTGGCCTGGAGATCGGCAGGCCGGTCATCCTGGCGGTCACCTCCGGGGGGAGCCCGGTGGGGAGCTCGCCCTACCAGGAGGTCGCCTTTGCCACGAGTCAGCACTACCTGGACTTTGCCACGCCCTGCGGGGTGGAGCTGCAGATGGGCCAGAACCAGCTCTCTCTCTCGGCCACCGATGAGGCAGGAAACGTGGCGGTGCCTGCGGAGAAGGTCGTCTCCTATGGCTCGGGCTCCATTCAGTCCCCCATCTCGGGGGCGCTCCTCTCGCTGGGCGACGACTGCGACGCAGGGTCCAGCTACGGGATAGAGGTG
>JAJRWW010000657.1 GCA_024276595.1 Myxococcota bacterium | reverse complement strand
GGCTCTCTCGGGTCCTCCTCGGTGTAGTCGGAGCTGTAGGGCTCCAGCCCCTTGCCCGTGATGACGCGCTCGGCGCCCAGCAGCTTGGTGAAGAGTTCGACGGCGTCAGGCATGGCAGTGTCCTGGTGGCTGGTGCACCCCCGATGGTCTGGACGGGGGCGCAGTGGTCAGGCGCGAAGCAGAGGTAACATGCGCAGCAAAAGCAGAGGGTTCCCCTTTGTCTTGATCTGGCCAGAGAGCCATGGTCTAACCATGCCCTTGCCCAGTGAGATGTCGAGCAGGGCGCTCATGGAGCCTCGCACCTGGGCCCTGGCGCCCTGCTCGGCCCCTCGGAGGATGGTGACCTTGCCCCCTTCGAAGCGCATGGTAATGGTCATGGTGCCCGCCTCCACCACCACCGAGCCGCGCAGCTTGCGCAGGCGGCGCTGGATCTCGGGCCTGTGGGCCTGTCGCTCGACGATGCTGCCCAGCAGCAGCCCCAGGAGGCTCATGCTGGGGGGATCATCGATGATGACGTGATCGTCCGACGACAAGGGGCACCTCCAACGAGCTGCAATAGTAGCACAGCCGCTCGCCCGAATGGGTCGGAGCTGAAAGGGAGGTCGTTCCGTGGTATTCAGGCGGCCATGGATGAGCGGCGGATCACCCTCCTGTGCCAGAGAGGCGTGGAGGGGCTCGTGGGTCACCCGGCCTGGTGCCACGGCGGGCAGCGGGGGGCTCGCGTGCGGGTGGGGCCCACCGCAGAAGGGCACGGTCTGCTGGCCTCGGAGGAGATGGCTGCCAGGATAGGGGTGGGCTCCGGGGAGATGGTGCGCCTGGAGAAGCACCCGTGATGCGGCTGCTGGGGCTGGCGGCGCTGGCGGTGGTGCCGGCCTTGGGCCTGGTGGTGTACTTCTACAGGCGGGACCGCTACGAGCCCGAGCCCCGCCGCCACGTGGCCGCGGCCCTGCTCTACGGCATGCTCCTGCTGCTGCCGGCGCTGCTGGTGGGCAGGCAGGTCGCCGGCCTGGTGGACCCCGAGTGGCGGGCTCTTTCAGGAATGTGGGGCAGGCTGTATGACGACTTCCTGGTGGCAGCCCTCGTGGAGGAGGGGCTGAAGTGGGCGCTCCTGCTGGCGACCATTGCTCGCTGGAGGGAGCTCGACGAGCCCATGGACGGGTGCGTCTACGGCGCCACATTGGCCCTGGGCCTGGCCATGGTGGAGAACCTCTACTACGTGCTCGAACATGGAACCCTGGAGCTGGCCCTGCTCCGGGGTCTCTTCAGTGTGCCCGCCCACGCCCTCTACGGTGCGTCCATGGGCTACTTCGTGGGGAGAGCCAAGTTTGCCGAGGAGGCCCGAGAGCGGCTCTACCTGCTGCCCTTGAGCATCCTGGTACCCTGGCTCTTTCATGGATCGTTCGACCACCTGTGCAACTACCGCACCTCCTTTTGGGGCTGGGCTGCCCTTGTGGCCATGAGCGTGTTCATGTGGGTCTTCGTGACCCTGGCGGTGGGCTGGGCCCTGGATCGATCCCCCTTCAAAAATGGTGTGCGCTGAGAGCGTATGGCCACAGCCCCGAAGAGGGTGCCGCTACCTGAAGATGAAGGGATAGGTGTAGGTGAGGGGGCCCTTCTTGAAGCGGGGAAAGCGCCAGCGCAGGGCTCCTGCCTCCAGGCAGCGCGAGAGCCTCGTTCCGGAAAAGGCAGGGGCGTCCACCTGCACGGACGAGACCCGTCCAGAGGCCTCGATCCTCACGGTGAGCAGCGCCTTGCCGGCTCTCCCGCGGGCGGCGGCGTTGCAGGAGCTGAGCCGTGCGAGCTGCCGACGAATGTAGACGCCCACCTGGTTTTGGGTCAGCTTGATGGGCAGCTTTCGGCGCCCATGAGCGGTTTGAGGGGGGGAAGGAGGGCCGAGGCGTTGCACGTTGCTCTTGAGATCGCCCGCAAAGCTGGTGTCTATGACCTGTACCTGGGCGAGCCCGCTTCTGGCCTTTGCCCTGGCAAAGCGCCGCTCGAACTCGGGGGACTCCTTGCGTGCCTTGCAGCCGGACGCCAGCAGGCAGGCGCCGCAGAGCAGGATACTGGCGGCTGGTCTCATGGGGATATCTCCAGGTAGTGGGTCCTCTCACCGGCGCGCCTTGGCAGCGGCGAGCCACGAGATCATTATACTCCATTTCCAGGTGGTTGCCTGGGCGACTCCTGGCAGCGAGCAGCCGAGCGAGCGGCATCCCGCAGAGCCAGGAAGGGGCGGCCAAGGGCCCTCAGAGGAGAGATGGCTCGGTGGTGGGGCCATTGGTGGGGCTGCTCAATGGTGCCTGGGAAAGAAGCGCCGCACCGCCTGGCAGCGGTCCTCGGAGCCGGGCGCGGCCACCTGGCATCGGTAGGCCGCTCCGCTCTCTGCCCGGTCGGAGCTCCTCTGGCGCACTAGGATGTTGCAGTGGGCGCGGATCCAGCTCAGCACCTGCGGCGAGGTGGTCCCGTCGTGGGCCGAGTACAGCAGCAGGTCCACTGGGCCCGTGGCCCTGGCCAGTCGGTGGAGGCGTTGCACAGGGGCGTCGTGGCTCACGGCCACCAGCAGGTACCGCCCCTGCAGGCGATAGCTCGGGCTGCGCTGCCCCTCGCAGCCCGTGTCCCGCAGGTGGCGCCGTCCGGCCATCTGGTGGACCAGCATGGGGAATCGCCAGCCTGGATGGACAAGCAGGATCCGCGGCGGACCGGTCCCCGGCGGCGGGCGGGTAACGCCAAGATACGCGGCAAACAGGCTGCGCGAGCCGGCGGCCCGGTCTGCGTTGGCAAAGCGGTGCTGGTTGAGCATGAAGTGCACGAGCCCGGCCAGCCCCAGGGCGGCCCACTGCAGGCTGCGCCTGGGCATGGTCCCTTCGCCCTTGTGGGGGCTCCAGCGCAGCCGACCGGCCAACCACAGCAGACCCAGGGGCAGCACCGGGAAGAAGTAGCGTGGCCAGAGGGGCATGTGGGCCGCGAGGGCCATGGTCACGCCGAAGCCGCAGATGGTGGCGGCCAGCAGACCCCGCGCCCTGGCCTGCCCGAAGGGTCCCAGGAGCACGGCGGGCAGGGCCACCACCAGGGTGGCGAGGCCAGTGCTCAGCACTGTCTTGTGGAAGAGCTGAGCAGCGAAGCTCTGGGATGGGTCGTAGCCGGAGATCCGGCCCGCGCCGCCTTGCAGCACGGCCACAGCGAGCATGAGGCCCGCCAGCGCGGCGGGGAGCAGGGCCACCAGCAAGGAGCCCAGCGCTCGCCGACGACGGGCCAGCACGTGCAGGCAGTGCCCGGCCACATAGGCTACCGTCAGGTAGTGGGTGAGCAGGGCTGCGGTGGTCCACAGGGAGTACAGAGCCCATCGGCGGCGTCTGCCCGCCAGCCCGCCCTCGAAGCTCCCTTGGGCCGCCAGCAGGAGCAGGAGCCACAGCCAGAGGCTTTTTTGCTGGAAGGCGAGGCTCCAGTGCACGCCAGAGCTGGCCAGCGCCACCAGGCAGGCCAGCGCCAGCCAGGGGGAGGGCGCTCGCTGGCGCAGCAGGCGCCAAAACAGCCAGAGACACCCCACGGCAATGAGCAGCACCGGGCCCCGGAGCAGCCACAGGGGCTCCACCTCCCGGGCGGTCAGGTGGATCAAGAACCGGAACAGGGGCGGGTGGGCAGAGGACTCGCCCCCCAGGTACCAGTGAGGCCCAAAGGCTGGCTCCAGGTTTGTGGCCTCGTCGCCGGTGATGGGGAGCTGGAGCAGCGGAACCAGGGCCGAGACCAAAAACAGCAGGAGCACGCCCAGGGCAATCAGGTCGAACAGGTCCCGGCGGTGGGCCTTGGCGATGGAAGCGTCGCCCCCATCTTCGGGGTGGTCTGGTGCGCCCGTGCGTCGTCGTCGCCAGCGTTCGAAGCCAAGGCTGCCCAGGGGACCGAGCACAAGCAGCGCGAGCAGTAGCCACCCGTGCCACTGCAGGGGATAGACCGGCTCCACCTCGAGGAGGTATCTGTCCCTCAGCGCGTGCACCTCGTCGCGGTTGAGGGAAAGCCGCTGCCACTCCCAGCTCCCTTCGTGTCTTCGCACATGCTCAGCGAGGGCGAGGAGAACCTCCCGGCCCCTGGGCGCCCTGCGGCTCCTTGCGTCGTACAAGAGCAGGGCGAAGCGCCTGGTCTTTATGGGCTGTCCGCGGGTCTGGGAAGGGTGGCCCAGCATCACCGTGAGCTCTGGACCTGGAGCCTGAGATCTGTACTGCGCCAGGATGGCCACCTTGTCGATGCGGGCCCCGGCGAAGCGGTACCCGGCCGGCAGCTTGTCCGGGCCTGGGTCCAGCAGCCGGCGCATCTTCTCTGGTGTCACGCGCCCGAGCACGTAGCCGCGGGTGCGTGCTCGAGCCCGGTCAATGCCCGGGCCCAGGCCCAGCACGAGCAGGCCGCCTGCCATTAGCGCCAAGATCCGTCCACTGCCGCACATGCCCTCTTTGTACAGCGTGAGTCGGAAACCTCAACCAGGCAGAGGCACCCCAGGTGCAAGGCTCCTCCCGAACAACAGAGCGCGGATCTTTCGCAGCCCTCTGTTGGTGGGCCTCATGGGCCAGGGCGAGGCCGCCGGGGGCGGGTGTCGCTCACGGCTGCCCCAAGATCGACCGCAGGTCCCCGTAGCCAGTGATCACGTCCACCACCCGGCGTCCGAAGAGGGGAGCCACCTGGGCGGCAAAGGTTGCCCCTGGATGTGAGTCATCCTCACTATTTGCGTTCTCTGGCAGCAGGTAGAGGCCACCGTCTGTCTCATGGGTGCGGAAGTCCCAGATATAGATGTTGTCACCGGGCTCATCCCACGTGGAGATTACCCAGTCGAAGAAGGCCCGGGCCCGGATAGCATCGGCCTCGTTGGTGGCCAGCTCCACGAGGGCGGCCCCGGTCCAGACGATGAACCGGTTGCCAGAAAAGCTACGGAGGCGCTCGCGCAGGGCCAGGTACTGGAGCTCGTAGTTCTCCCGGGTCTTGGAGCTGGATGAGATGTCCGGGTTGCCGGTGTCCTCGGCCACGTTGCTCACGGGGAAGCAGTGCTTGAACACGATCACGTCGTAGCTCGCCGTGAGGGTCTCCAGGGTGTCCACACCCTCTGTGTCGGCCTCTCCGTTGCCGTTCTCTACCCACAGGTGCCAGTAGTCGTAGGGGTAGTTGGCCCAGGGGTATGGGACATCAGGATAGGCCTGCTCCTCGATCACATACGCCGTGCTGTTGGTGGCGTTCTGCTGGGCCATCCAGTCGGCCACGCCGCCGTTCCAGATGACCCCGCCCGTGGAGTGGTGCAGAAAGATCACCCGGGCGTCTGGGCCCATGTCCGGCTGCGGGGTCGGGTCCACGGTCTGTGCGCAGGTTGGCCCAGTGAAGCCTGACGGGCAGTCACACTGAAAGCTGTCGATGCCGTCTGTGCAGGTGCCGCCGTTTTCGCAGGGGTTGGGCGCGCAGTCATCAATGTTGGTCTCGCACTGGTCGCCCGAGAAGCCGGTAGGGCAGGTGCAGGTGAAGCTGGTGGCGCTCTCGGCGCAGGTGCCGCCGTTTTCGCAGGGGTTGGGCGCACAGGGGCCGCTGTTGTTTCCGTCCCCTGCGCTGTCGTCTCCACATGAGAGGCCGAGGGCTCCCACCACGAGCACTAGGGAGAGATACAGCCCAGGCCCGCGCAGAAGAGAGAAGCCCAGCGCAAGCCTCGGCGAGGAGCGACTATCCACGACAGTTGCACTGGCGCTAGGGGGAGCCAGTGTCATGGACCTTGTGTCCGAAGGCCAGAGTTGGATCTCCTTGTTGTTTTGCATGTGGCAGTCCTTTCTTCCGAGTGGATTCCGATTCCAATGGTCATCATAGATCATATCCAGTCGATTCTTCCCGTGAAATTGGATACACTCCAACTCGTTGGGAGGGCGCGCGCGACCTGACCGAAGGAACGGTGGTGCGAAGCGGCCGGCCAAGAGGCTCCGCGCGCCCCAGAAGATGCGTCGGACGCCCATGGACGAGCCCAGGCCTTTGGTGATCATCTGTCAGTTCTGCCAGGTGGAGGCTCCATCGGAAGCCATCCACTGCCCAAGCTGTGGGCAGCCCCTCCCCCGTCACCTGTTGCTCCAGGGGGAGATCGTTGCGGACGACTACCAGATAGTGCGGCTCATTGGCTACGGCGGGATGGGAGAGGTCTACCTGGCCCAGCACCACCTCACCGGGCAGCAGGTGGCCGTGAAGGTCCTGGCGATGCACCTTTCGGAGGAGGTGGATCTGCGCATCCGCTTCCTGGACGAGGCGCGCATCCTGGCGCGGCTGGACCACCCTAACATCGTCATGCTCCACAACTTCAAGCAGGAGCGTGAGCGAATGTTCATCATCATGCAGTACGTGGATGGGCTGAGCCTGGACAGGATCATAGAGCGCGAGGGCCCAATGGACTCCGAGCAGGCCGCGCTGCTTTTTGCTCCCCTGGCCGACGCCCTGGGCCACGCGCACGAGACGGGCATCATCCACCGGGATCTCAAGCCGTCCAATATTATCGTCAACGGGCAGGGCAAGGCGCGCCTCACGGACTTTGGCATAGCCAAGCTCACCGAGGGGGGCGCCAACCTCACCCGCACGGGAACCCGGGTGGGGACCTCCTGGTTCATGTCTCCGGAGCAGGGGTTGAACAAGCCGGCCGACTCTCGATCTGACATCTACTCCCTCTGCGTCACCCTGTACAACTGTCTTACCGGGAGGCTGCCCTTTTCGGGAGACTCGGAGTACGAGGTGATCAAGGGCCACGTGGAGGAGCCTCCTCCTCCAATATATGGTAGCGGCGATCCCCTGGACCAGGAGGTGGAGGCGGTGGTGATGCAGGGGCTGGCCAAGGACCCGGACAAGCGTTTTCAGACCGGGAACGCGCTGCGAGACGCCCTGCTGGGTGCGCTCACCGCTCACGGCCAGGCGGTGGACCTGCGCGCCACCGCGGACGGCCAAGCGGTGGTGGCCATTCCCAAGGGGATCGCCGAGCGGGCCCTGGCCGCCCACCCACCGCCCCCGCCCGGCGCGGCGCGCGTGCCGCCCACCACAGTGGATCCAGTCGAGGAGCTGGACGGAGGGGATGGCCTGGTGACCCCTCCGCTGGGCAGCGTTGCTCTGGTTGGGGGGGAGGTCAGCGCCCCATCCCTGAACGAAGGCAGGCCACCTGCGGTTCCCATTGCAACCGAGCCGCCGTTGCCACGCAAGGAAGGGGCAGTGGACCCCGGCCGCCTCCGGACCCCTCCCGGGCGTCCGCCAGCTCCGGGAATCAGCGGTGTGGTCACAGGGGTGC